>NZ_JBIBBZ010000001.1:1082806-1158940 GCF_042900925.1 Streptomyces sp. NPDC012825
CACCGGCGGGCCCCCAAATACACGGGGTTGCTGTTCCGGCCCCCCCCCCCCCCCCCCCCCCCCCCCCGGCCCCGGGGGGGGGGGGGGGGGGGGGGGGGGCGGCCGCGCCCCCGGCGGGCCCCCCCCCCCCCCCGACCGGCCGACCGCATGCTTGCATACATAGTCCGACGACTCTTCGCGGTCGTCGTGATGCTGCTCGTCGTCACGTTCGTGACGCTCAGCATCTTCTTCCTCATCCCCAAGATGACCGGCAGTGATCCTGCCGCGATGTTCGTCGGCAAGCAGGCGGATCCGGCCGCCATCGAGGGAGTCCGGCAGAAGCTCGGCCTGGACGAGCCGATCCTGGTGCAGTTCTGGCACTTCGTCTCCGGCATCTTCGTCGGCCGGGACTACGTCGGCGGCGGTGACAGCATCCACTGCGCGGCACCCTGCTTCGGGTACTCGTTCCGCACCGAGCAGGACGTCTCCAGCATGCTGGTCGACGCCTTCCCCGTGACCCTCTCCATGGTCCTGGGCGCCGCCGTGCTGTGGCTGCTCCTCGGCGTGTCGACGGGTGTGGTGTCCGCCCTCAAGCGGGGCACGATGATCGACCGCGCGGCCATGATCACCGCCCTGGCCGGCGTCTCGCTCCCCATCTTCTTCACCGCCATGCTGGCGATGCTCGTCTTCCGCACCCAGCTCGACTGGGTCGACGCCACGTACGTGCCGATCAGCGAGTCCTTCACCGGCTGGTTCGGCGGCCTGCTGCTGCCCTGGGTGACCCTGGCCTTCCTGTACGCGGCGATGTACGCGCGGCTCACCCGCGCCACCATGCTGGAGGTCCTGGGCGAGGACTACATCCGCACGGCCCGCGCCAAGGGCCTGCCGGAGCCGGTCGTGCTCGGCAAGCACGCGATGCGCTCCACCATGACCCCCATCCTGACCATCTTCGGCATGGACCTCGGCGCCCTTGTCGGCGGCGCGATCCTGACCGAGACCGCGTTCAGCCTCCACGGCCTCGGCGGAATGGCCATCAGGGGCGTGAGCGAGCGCGACCTGCCGTTGATCCTGGCGGTCACCCTCATCACCGCCACCTGCGTCGTCATCGCCAACCTCGTGGTGGACCTTCTGTACGCGGTGATCGACCCCCGAGTGAGGCTCGCATGACGGACCAGCTGTCGAAGACCGGAACGGCGGTGGGAGAGCCCGCCGCCGCGGGCGGGTCCGCCCCTTCCGACGCCTTCCTCGACGTGCGCGACCTGAAGATCCACTTCCCGACCGACGACGGTCTGGTCAAGTCGGTCGACGGCCTCTCCTTCCAGCTGGAGAAGGGCAAGACCCTCGGCATCGTCGGCGAGTCCGGCTCCGGCAAGTCGGTGACCTCGCTCGGCATCATGGGCCTGCACACGGTCGGCCAGTACGGCCGGCAGAAGGCCCGCATCTCCGGCGAGATCTGGCTGAACGGGCGCGAGCTGCTCTCGGCCGACCCGGAAGAGGTCCGCCGGATGCGCGGCCGCGAGATGGCCATGATCTTCCAGGACCCGCTGTCCGCGATGCACCCGTACTACACGGTGGGCGCCCAGATCGTGGAGGCGTACCGCGTCCACCACGACGTGAACAAGAAGACGGCGCGCACCCGGGCCGTCGAGCTCCTCGACCGGGTCGGCATCCCCGAGCCCGCCAAGCGGTTCGACAACTACCCGCACGAGTTCTCCGGCGGCATGCGCCAGCGCGCGATGATCGCCATGGCGCTCGTCAACAACCCCGAGCTGCTCATCGCCGACGAGCCGACCACGGCCCTCGACGTGACCGTGCAGGCGCAGATCCTCGACCTGATGCGGGACCTCCAGAAGGAGTTCGGCTCCGCGGTCGTCATCATCACCCACGACCTCGGCGTCGTCGCCGAGCTCGCCGACGACATCCTCGTCATGTACGGCGGGCGCTGCGTCGAGCGCGGCCCGGCCGAGCAGGTCTTCTACGAGCCGCAGCACCCCTACACCTGGGGCCTGCTCGGCTCGATGCCCCGCATCGACCGGGAGCAGACCGACCGGCTCATCCCGGTCAAGGGCAACCCGCCCAGCCTCATCAACATCCCGAGCGGCTGCGCCTTCAACCCGCGCTGCCCGTACGCGGACGTCCCCGAGGGCGGCATCACGCGCACCCAGCGGCCCGAGCTGGAGCTCGTCGGAGAGCGCCACTACTCCGCCTGCCACATGGCGCAGGAGGAGCGCACCCGCATCTGGACCGAAGAGATTGCGCCGAAGCTGTGAGCGAGACCATGGAACCCCTGCTCAAGGTCACCGGCCTGCAGAAGCACTTCCCCATCCGGAAGGGTCTGCTCCAGCGCCAGACCGGCGCGGTCAAGGCGGTCGACGGCCTCGACTTCGAGGTCTACCCCGGTGAGACCCTCGGCGTCGTCGGCGAGTCCGGCTGCGGCAAGTCCACGATGGGCCGGCTCATCACCCGCCTGCTCGAACCGACCGGCGGCACGGTCGAGTTCCAGGGCAAGGACATCTCCCACCTCGGGGTGTCCGGGATGCGTCCCTTCCGCCGGGACATCCAGATGATCTTCCAGGACCCGTACGGCTCGCTGAACCCGCGCCACACGGTCGGCACGATCGTCTCGGCGCCCTTCCGGCTCCAGGGCGTCGAGCCCGAGGGCGGCGTGAAGAGGGAGGTGCAGCGCCTCCTCGGCCTGGTGGGCCTCAACCCGGAGCACTACAACCGCTACCCGCACGAGTTCTCCGGCGGCCAGCGCCAGCGCATCGGCATCGCCCGCGCGCTCGCCCTCAAGCCGAAGCTGGTCGTGGCGGACGAGCCGGTCTCGGCCCTGGACGTCTCCATCCAGGCGCAGGTGGTCAACCTCCTGGACGACCTCCAGGACGAGCTGGGCCTCACCTACGTGTTCATCGCGCACGACCTCTCGGTCGTCCGGCACGTCTCGGACCGCATCGCCGTGATGTACCTCGGCAAGATCGTCGAGCTCGCGGACCGCACGTCCCTGTACACGGCCCCGATGCACCCGTACACCCGGGCCCTGATGTCGGCGGTCCCGGTCCCGGACCCGCGCCGCCGGGGCGTCAAGAGCGAGCGCATCCTCCTCAACGGGGACGTGCCCTCGCCGATCGCCCCGCCGCCGGGCTGCCGCTTCCACACCCGCTGCTGGAAGGCCACGGAGGTCTGCAGGACCCAGGAGCCCCCGCTCCTGGAACTCCGCCCGGGCCAGCGGGTGGCCTGCCACCACCCGGAGAACGCGGAGGGCCTGGCGGTGCCGGGGGCGCGGGAGTCGGTGGAGATCACGAAGCGCCCGGAGCCCGACGCCACCGGGGCGGCCGTCGAGCCGGAGTCCCTGGTCAAGACGGACGGGGCGACCGAGCCCGCGTCCGGGGCGGCGAAGCCGGTCGAGGCCGCCGATCCCGCCGCCGAGGGCGACGCGCCGAAGGCGTGAACCCCGAGAGGTCCCCGTCGCCCGGTGGCGACGGGGACCTCTCGCGTGTGCGGGTGGCACGGCCGGTACGACGGGACCTCCCGCGTCCGCGTGCGGCACGGCCACCGGCGCCGGGGAGCGGGGGCCGCAGCCCCGCCAGGGGCGCCGGGACACCGGACCCGCCCCCGCGGGCCGACACCCACCCCCTGCGGGAACCACCGGCACAATTGGGCGGTGCTCCACGAACTGTTCACCCCCTCCGTCCAACACGCCCTCGATCTCGTCGGCATCTTCGTGTTCGCCATCTCCGGCGCCCTCCTCGCCGTCCGGAAGAACTTCGACGTCTTCGGCATCGCCGTCCTCGCCGAGGTCACCGCCCTGGGCGGCGGTCTCTTCCGCGACCTGATCATCGGCGCCGTACCCCCCGCCGCCTTCACCGACCTCGGCTACTTCCTCATGCCCCTGGTCGCGACGGTCCTCGTCTTCTTCCTGCACCCCCAGGTGGAGCGCACCCAGGTCGCCGTCAACGTGTTCGACGCCGCCGGGCTCGGTCTCTTCTGCGTGACGGGGACGACGAAGGCGTACGACTACGGCCTCGGCCTCACCTCCTCCGCCGCCCTCGGCCTCGCCACCGCCGTCGGCGGCGGCGTCCTGCGCGACGTGCTCGCCAACGAGGTGCCCTCGCTGCTGCGCTGGGACCGCGACCTGTACGCCGTCCCGGCGATCGTGGGCGCGGCGATGGTCGTGCTCTGCATCCGCTTCGACACCCTCAACGCCTTCACGAGCGGCGCCGCCGTCCTCACCGCCTTCGCGCTCCGCCTCCTCGCCATGCGCTACCACTGGCGCGCGCCCCGCGCCTGGAACCGCCGCTCCTCCGCCAGCGAGGAACCGGAGAAAGCTACCGCTCAGTAGTAACCTGCGGTACCTTCGGGTCCATGAGCACGAGCACCGAGACGAACGCCGTCGCGTCCTCCGCCGTCACGAACGAGTTCGACCGCGACACCGCCGTCACCCTCCGGGAGCCCGGCGTCTACGACGCCGACCTCTCCGCCGGCTGGACGATCATCCACGCCGTCAACGGCGGCTACCTCCTCGCCCTGCTCGGCCGCGCCCTCGGCCACCACCTCCCGCACCCCGACCCGTTCACGATCTCGGCGCACTACCTCACGCCGTCCGTGCCCGGCCCCGCGGTGATCCGGACCGAGACCGTCCGCACCGGCCGGACCCTCTCCACCGGACAGGCCTCGCTCTTCCAGTACGCCGAGGACGGCACCGAGGTCGAGCGCATCCGCGTCCTCGCCTCGTACGGAGACCTCGACGCCCTCCCCGACGACGTCCGCACCAGCGCGACGCCCCCGGCGATGGCCCCGATCGAGAACTGCTTCGGCGCCTCCGACGGCCCCACCCCGCAGATCCCCGGCTCCTCCGCCATCACCGAGCGGCTGGACATCCGACTCGACCCGGCCTGCGTCGGCTGGGCGATCGGCGCCCCCTCGGGCAAGGGCGAGATGCGCGCCTGGTTCGGCCTCGCCGACGGGCGCGAGCCCGACGCCCTCTCCCTGCTGCTCACCGTCGACGCCCTGCCGCCGACCTCCTTCGAGCTGGGCCTGAAGGGCTGGACCCCGACCGTCGAGCTCACCACCCACGTCCGCTGCCGCCCGGCCCCCGGCCCGCTGCGGGTCTCCATCACCACCCGCAACCTGGCCGGCGGCTTCCTGGAGGAGGACGCCGAGGTCTGGGACAGCGCCGACCGCCTGGTCGCCCAGTCCCGCCAGCTGGCCCGCGCCCCGCGCGGCTGAGGCCGCACCCCGGACCACCGCCGCCCCCGTCCTTGCCGCACAGGGACGGGGGCGGCGGCACACCCGGAAGCGACCGCGCACCCGGGTACGGCGGCACGAACGGGCCGGGCGCCGGGAGCCCCGCGGCGGACTCGTAGAATCGACCCACCATGGCTTACCTCGACCACGCCGCGACCACGCCCATGCTGCCCGAGGCGATCGAGGCGATGACCGCCCACCTCGCCGTCACGGGCAACGCCTCCTCCCTCCACGCCGCCGGACGGCGGGCCCGGCGGACCGTCGAGGAAGGGCGCGAGACCCTCGCCGCCGCCCTCGGCGCCCGGCCGAGCGAGGTCGTCCTCACCTCCGGCGGCACCGAGGCCGACAACCTCGCCGTCAAGGGCCTCTACTGGTCCCGCCGCGACGTCGACCCCCGCCGCGTCCGCGTCCTGGCCAGCCCGGTCGAGCACCACGCCGTCCTCGACGCCGTCGACTGGCTCGCCGTCCACGAGGGCGCGAGGGTCGAGTACCTGCCCGTCGACCGCCACGGCCGGGTGCACCCCGAGACCCTGCGCGAGGCGATCGCCCGCGACCCCGAGACCGTCGCCCTGGCCACCGTCATGTGGGCCAACAACGAGATCGGCACCCTCATGCCGGTCCGCGAACTCGCCGATGTCGCCGCCGAGTTCGGCGTCCCGCTGCACGCCGACGCCGTCCAGGCCGTGGGGCAGGTCCCGGTCGACTTCGCCGCCTCCGGACTCGCCGCCATGACCGTCTCCGCCCACAAGATCGGCGGCCCCTACGGCATCGGCGCCCTGCTCCTGGGCCGCGAGCACACCCCCGTGCCCGTGCTGCACGGCGGCGGCCAGGAGCGGCACGTCCGCTCCGGCACCCTCGACGTCCCGGCCGTCGCCGCCTTCGCCGTCGCCGCCCGGCTCGCCGCCGAGCGGCGCGAGGAGTTCGCCCGCGAGGTCGGCGCCCTGCGCGACGCGCTCGTCACCGCCGTCCGTACGTCCGTCCCCGACGCGATCCTCGGCGGCGACCCCGTCGACCGGCTCCCCGCCAACGCCCACTTCACCTTCCCCGGCTGCGAGGGCGACTCGCTGCTCCTGCTGCTCGACGCGGCCGGCATCGCCTGCTCCACCGGCTCCGCCTGCACCGCCGGCATCGCCCAGCCCAGCCACGTCCTGCTCGCCACCGGCACCGACCCCGACCTGGCCCGGGGCACCCTGCGCTTCTCCCTCGGCCACACCTCCACCGAGGAGGACGTGGCGGCGGTCGCCGGGGCGATCGGCCCGGCCGTGGAGCGGGCCCGCACGGCCGGCCTCACCTGAGCCGCCGGCCCCGGACCCCGGCCCCTCACGCCGGCTTCTTCGACACCTCCCGCACCAGCCGCAGATACCGGTCCCAGTCCCAGTGGGGACCGGGATCGGTGTGGTCGGTGCCCTCGACCTCGACGTGCCCGATGATGTGCTCCCGGTCCACGGGTATCCCGTACCGGGCGCAGATGTCGGCCGTGAGCCGCGCCGACCCCTCGTACATCGCCGCCGTGAAGTCCTGCGGCCGGTCGACGAAGCCCTCGTGCTCGATGCCGATGCTCCGCTCGTTCATGTCCCGGTTCCCGGCGTGGAAGGCCACGTCGAGCTCCCGGATCATCTGCGCCACGTGCCCGTCCTTGCGGACCACGTAGTGCGCGGCGGCCCCGTGCCCCGGGTTCTTGAAGACCTTCAGGGCGGTCGCGTAGCTGCCCTGCACGACGTGGATCACGACCCGGTCGACCGTGTAGTCGTCCGGCCGGTCCGCCCGCCGCCAGTTCGCCCGCGCCGCCGACGTCCACTCGGCGCCCGCGTGGTCCAGCTCCCCCTCCACCCGCTTCCTCTGCGACCCCGGCAGCCGCCACCAGAAGCGCGCCAGCTCCTCCCGGGCGAGCACGGCCGTGCCCACCACCGCGGCCCCGCCGCCGAGCAGGACGGCCCGCCGCCCCACCGCCCTGTTCCCCTTGCTCCCCATGCAACCGAGAACGCTCACCACCGCGCCGGTGGTTCCCGGCGCCCCGTACCCTGGTGGGGCTATGACTCAGACCCCGCCCCAGCGCCCCCACGCCCGCCCCCTCCGGGTCCTCGCCGCCATGTCGGGCGGCGTGGACTCCGCCGTCGCCGCCGCCCGCGCCGCCGAGGCGGGCCACGACGTCACCGGCGTCCACCTCGCCCTCTCCGCGAACCCGCAGTCGTTCCGCACGGGAGCGCGCGGCTGCTGCACGATCGAGGACTCCCGCGACGCGCGCCGGGCCGCCGACGTCATCGGCATCCCCTTCTACGTGTGGGACCTGGCCGAGCGGTTCCGCGAGGACGTCGTGGACGACTTCGTCGCGGAGTACGAGGCCGGCCGCACCCCCAACCCCTGCCTGCGCTGCAACGAGAAGATCAAGTTCGCGGCGCTCCTCGACAAGGCGCTCGCCCTCGGCTTCGACGCGGTCTGCACCGGCCACTACGCCACCGTCGTCCTGAACGGGGACGGCACCCGCGAGCTGCACCGCGCCTCCGACGAGGCCAAGGACCAGTCGTACGTCCTCGGCGTCCTCGACGAGAAGCAGCTCGCGCACGCGATGTTCCCGCTGGGCGACACCCTCACCACCAAGGACGAGATCCGGGCGGAGGCCGAGCGGCGCGGGCTCGCGGTCGCGAAGAAGCCCGACAGCCACGACATCTGCTTCATCGCCGACGGCGACACCCAGGGCTTCCTCGCCACCCGCCTGGGGAAGGCGGAGGGCGACATCGTCGACGAGACGGGCACGAAGGTCGGCACCCACGAGGGCGCGTACGGCTTCACCATCGGCCAGCGCAAGGGCCTGCGGATCGGCCACCCGGCCGCCGACGGGAAGCCCCGTTACGTCCTCGACATCTCGCCCGTGAACAACACGGTCACGGTCGGCCCCGCCGAGGCCCTCGACGTCACCGCCCTCACCGCGATCAGGCCCCGCTGGTGCGGCACCGCCCCCGAGGGTTCCGGCCGCTACACCGCCCAGCTCCGCGCCCACGGCGGCGAGACGCCGGTGAGCGCGACGCTGGAGGACGGCGAACTGCGGGTCGCCTTCGACGAGCCGGTCCGGGGCGTCGCCCCCGGCCAGGCGATCGTGCTGTACGACGGCACGCGCGTGGTGGGCTCGGCGACGATCGCCACGACCGTGCGCGCGACGACGGCCCCCGCCCCGGCCGCCACCGCCTGAACCGCCACCGCCCGGCGCCCGGCCGGCCCCGGGCGCCGCTAGGCCGTGCCCGGAAAGCCCCGCTCCTCCGCGACGATTTCCGCGCATTCCGTGAGGAACTCCACCAGGACCGGGGCCAGGACGTGCGGGGCGACCTCGTGCGTCTGGCCCGTCAGGGTGCGGTGCCGGGCCCGGGGGAGGGACGCCGCCAGGGCGCGGGCCGCGCGCCGGGTCTCCGCCGGGCTGGAGCCCCCGTCGACCACGAGCACGCGCGCGGAGATCCGCCCGAGGGGCGCGTCGAGGGGCGGCGGCTCGTACACCGACACCGGGCCCACCGGCAGCCCGGCCGCCGCGGCGGCGAGGGCGAGGACGCCCCCCGTGCCCGTGCCGTGCACGGCCGCCCCGGGGCCCGCCGCCGCCAGGACCGCCGCCAGGTCCTCGATCTCCCGCCCGGCGCCCCCGTGCCCCCGGCGGTCGTACGCCACGACCGGGATGCGCCGGGCGAGCAGCCCGGCCAGCGCCCGCCCGCCCGCCGCCCCCGGGGGCCCGCCCACCAGGACGAGCGGCGGCCCGTCCCCCTCCCCGTACCGCTCGTACGCGATCGGCGTCCCGTCCCGTGACGTGACGCGCCCGCCGAACCTGTTCACCTCGTCCATGGCAGGGCAGACCGGGGTCGTCGCGGGAACTCATCGCCGCCCGGCGGACCTCTTTCACGACCGCCTACGGTGGAGGCCATGAACATCTGCGTCTTCCTCTCCGCCGCACGGCTCGACGAGCGGTACACGGCCCCGGCCCGCGAGTTCGCGACGCTGCTCGGCAAGGCGGGGCACACCCTCGTCTGGGGCGGCTCCGACACCGGCCTGATGAAGGTCGTCGCGGACGGCGTGCAGGGGGCGGGCGGGCGGCTCGTCGGGGTCTCCGTGGACTTCCTCGCCCACAAGGTCCGCCCGAACGCCGACGAGATGGTCGTCACCGAGGACCTCGCGCGGCGGAAGGCACTGCTCCTCGCCAAGTCCGACGCGATCGTCGTCATGGTCGGCGGCACCGGCACCCTCGACGAGGCCACCGAGATCCTGGAGCTGAAGAAGCACGGCAAGCACCGCAAGCCGGTGGTCCTGCTCAACACGGCGGGCTTCTACGACGGCCTGAAGGACCAGTTCCGGCGCATGGAGGAGGAGGGCTTCCTCCCGATCCCCCTCGCCGACCTCGTCTTCTTCGCCGACGACGGCCCGGCGGCCCTCGCGCACCTGGAGGCGGAGATCGCCTCCCGCTGATGCGAGCATGGGGGCCATGGCTACTCATGTGATCACCGGAGCCGGTTCCGGCATCGGCGCGGCCGTCGCGCGCCGCCTCCACGCGCGCGGGGACGACCTCGTGCTCCACGCGCGCGACGCGGGACGGGCCAAGGAGCTCGCCGCCGGGTTCCCGGGCGCGCGGACCCTCGTCGGGGACCTCGCGGACCCGGACCGGCTCTCCTGGGCGTTCTCGCACCAGAGCCTGCCCGAGCGGGTGGACGGCCTGCTGCACGTCGCGGGCGTCGTCGACCTCGGAACGGTCGGCGAGCTCACCCCCAAGGCCTGGCACCACCAGCTGAACGTGAACCTGGTCGCCCCGGCCGAGCTCACCCGCCACTTCCTGCCCCAACTGCGGGTCTCCCAGGGCCACGTCGTCTTCGTGAACTCGGGCGCCGGGCTCAACGCGCACGCCGAGTGGGGCGCGTACGCCGCCTCCAAGCACGGCCTGAAGGCCCTCGCGGACTCCCTGCGCCACGAGGAGCACGCCCACGGCGTCCGGGTCACCTCGGTCTACCCGGGCCGCACCGCCAGCCCCATGCAGGCGAAGGTGCACCAGCAGGAGGGCAAGGAGTACGACCCGTCGAGGTGGATCGACCCCGAGTCGGTCGCGACGGCGATCCTCACCGCGCTCGACCTGCCGCGCGACGCCGAGATCAACGACCTCACCGTCCGTCCGGGGCGGTAGGCGTGAACGACACCAAGCTCTGGGGCCCCGCCACCGGCGTCGGGTCCCTGCCCGGCGGCGACGCCCGCGAGGCCGCCAAGACCGTCACCGGCTCCTTCGAGGACTTCCCGTTCCTCGCGGAGCTGCCCGCGCGCGGGCCCGGCGCCGACATGATCGGCCGGACGGCCGGCATGCTCGTCGACCTGTACGCGCACGTGGAGCCGAGCGGCTGGCGGTTCAGCGACCGGCCCGGCCGCGACACCCGGCGGGCCCGCTCCTGGCTCGGCGAGGACCTCGACGCCCTGGAGGAGTTCACCCAGGGGTACGAGGGCCCGCTCAAGGTGCAGGCGGTGGGTCCCTGGACGCTCGCCGCGGCCCTGGAGCTGCGCGGCGGCGAGGCCGCCCTCGGCGACGCGGGCGCCTGCCGGGACCTGGCGGGATCGCTCGCCGAGGGGCTAGGCCGGCACCTGGCCGAGGTACGCGGGCGCGTGCCGGGCGCCCGGGTGGTCCTCCAGCTCGACGAGCCCTCGCTCACCGCCGTACTGCGCGGACAGGTCCGCACGGCCAGCGGTTACCGCACGTACCGGGCCGTGGACCGGCAGGTCGTGGAGGGCGCCCTGCGGGACGTGGCCGCGGTCCACGACGGGCCCGTGGTCGTCCACTCCTGCGCCCCCGACGTCCCCTTCGCGCTGCTGCGGCGGGCCGGCGTCGCCGGGATCTCCTTCGACTTCGGGCTGCTCACCGAGCGTGACGAGGAGGCGATCGGGGAGGCCGTGGAGGGCGGCACGAAGCTCTTCGCCGGTGTGGTGCCGTCCACCGACGGCCCGTTGTCGGACCCGGGCGGTAGCGTCATGGGTGTCAGGACGCTGTGGCGCAGGCTGGGGCTGAATCCGGGGACCCTCGCGGAGTCCGTGGTGATCACCCCCACGTGCGGGCTCGCGGGCGCGTCGCCCGCTCACGCCCGCGCGGCGCTCGCCCAGTGCGTCCGGGCTGCGAAGTCGCTCGCGGACAACCCGGAGTGACCGGGGACCGAGGCACGGGAGGACGGACGAAGGTGACAGTCGACGAGGGGGCCCTGCCCGCCGGGGCACGGGAGAAGCACGCGGACCTGGCCGAGCGGATCGAGGAGCACCGCTTCCGGTACTACGTGAAGGACCAGCCGGTCATCAGCGACGGCGAGTTCGACAGGCTCCTGCGCTCCCTGGAGGCGCTGGAGGAGGAGTACCCGGAGCTGCGGACCCCCGACTCGCCGACCCAGAAGGTCGCCGGGCAGTACGAGACGGAATTCACGGCCGTCGAGCACCGCGAGCGCATGCTCTCCCTCGACAACGCCTTCGACGACGAGGAACTGGCCGCCTGGGCCGAGCGCGTCGCCCGGGACGTCGGTACGCCCGACCACCACTTCCTGTGCGAGCTGAAGGTCGACGGCCTGGCCGTGAACCTGACGTACGAGCACGGGCGGCTGACCCGGGCCGCGACCCGCGGCGACGGGCGCACCGGCGAGGACATCACGCCCAACGTGCGCACGATCGAGGACGTCCCGGAGCGGCTGAGCGGCGACCGGATCCCGGAGCTCGTGGAGATCCGCGGCGAGGTCTACTTCCCGATGGAGGCCTTCCTCGGGCTCAACGCCCGCCTGGTCGAGGCCGGGGAGAAGCCCTTCGCCAACCCGCGCAACGCGGCGGCCGGTTCGCTCCGCCAGAAGGACCCGAAGGTCACCGCCTCCCGTCCGCTCCACATGGTGGTGCACGGCATCGGCGCCCGCGAGGGCCTCGACATCGCCCGCCTCTCGGAGGTGTACGGGCTGCTCCACGCGTGGGGCCTGCCCACCGCCCGGCACAACAAGGTGGTGAAGACGCTCGACCAGGTGCGGGAGTTCATCGCGTACTTCGGGGAGAACCGGCACTCCGTCGAGCACGAGATCGACGGCGTCGTCGTCAAGCTCGACGAGATCCCGCTCCAGGGCCGGCTGGGCTCCACGGCCCGCGCCCCGCGCTGGGCCATCGCCTGGAAGTACGCGCCGGAGGAGGTCAACACCAAGCTGATCGACATCAAGGTCGGCGTCGGCCGCACCGGCCGCGTCACCCCGTACGCGCAGGTGGAGCCGGTGACCGTGGCCGGCTCCGAGGTCGAGTTCGCCACCCTCCACAACCAGGAGGTGGTCAGGGCCAAGGGCGTCCTGATCGGCGACACGGTCGTGCTGCGCAAGGCCGGCGACGTCATCCCGGAGATCCTCGGACCGGTCGCGGACCTGCGGGACGGCAGCGAGCGGGAGTTCGTGATGCCGTCCGAGTGCCCCGAGTGCGGGACGCCGCTGAAGCCGATGAAGGAGGGCGACATCGACCTCCGCTGTCCGAACGCCCGGACCTGCCCGGCCCAGCTGCGCGAGCGGCTCTTCTTCCTGGCCGGACGGCAGTGCCTGGACATCGAGCACTTCGGCATGGTGGCCGCCGCGGCGCTGACCCGGCCCCTGGAGCCGGCCGAGCCGCCGCTCGCGGACGAGGGCGGCCTCTTCGACCTCACCGTCGAACAGCTCCTGCCGATCAAGGCGTACGTCCTCGACCAGAGCAGCGGACTGCCCAAGCGGGACCCGAAGACCGGCGAGGACAAGATCGTCACCGTCTTCGCCAACCAGAAGGGCGAGCCGAAGAAGAACGCCCTGGCGATGCTGAGGAACATCGAGGAGGCGAAGACCCGCCCGCTGGCCCGCTTCATCAACGGCCTCTCGATCCGGCACGTGGGACCGGTCGCGGCCGCCGCCCTCGCCCGCGAGTTCCGCTCCCTGGAGCGGATCGAGCAGGCGAGCGAGGAGGAGCTGGCGGCCGTCGACGGGGTCGGCGGGATCATCGCGGCGGCGGTGAAGCAGTGGTTCACCGAGGAGTGGCACCGCGAGATCGTGCGCACGTGGCGGGCCGCCGGGGTCGCCCTGGAGGACGAGGGCGCCGGCGAGGACGAGGGGCCGCGTCCGCTGGAGGGGCTCACGGTCGTGGTGACCGGCACCCTGGAGAAGTTCACCAGGGATGGCGCAAAAGAGTCGCTCCAGCGGCTCGGAGCGAAGGTGACCGGTTCCGTTTCGAAGAAGACCTCCTTCGTCGTCGTGGGTGAAAACCCTGGTTCGAAGTACGACAAGGCGATGCAGCTGAAAGTTCCGGTTCTGGACGAGCAGGGCTTCTCGATCCTGCTCGAACAGGGACCCGACGCCGCTCGGGAGGCCGCGGTCCCCGTACCCGAGACTCCCCAGTAGCCCCTTTCCGCCCCGGGAGACGTCACCCGTTCGGCGCATACCAGACGGTGAGGGGTGGCCGGGTCTCATTTGGGCAAGACACGGAGAGCGCTGCCCGTCGGAGCCCTCGGCGGCCTAGTGTGGTGACCGTGCGTCTCGTCCTGCACGATCGCGCGAGGGCTCTGCCGGTCGTGGCGTCAGGACAACGGCCCCGTGGCACGAGGAGCGGCCGCCCGCCGGCGGCCCCGCACCGGACGACGGCGGCCGGACGACGGACGGCCGCCTGCTCGCGGCCCATCGCACACCGACGGCACCGCCGCCTGTGAGAGGGACGGAAATGGAACCGACCGAGAGCGCCGCCCGGGTCCACCGGCCGCACGGCCGCGTGGTCCCCGAGGGCCTCACCTCCCGGCTGCCCGCGGTCGTGGTGGGCATCGCCGCCGTCCTGCTCGCCGCCGGGCTCCGGCGAGCCCTCACCCACGGGCACGGGCTCTTCCCCGGCGGGATCACCGGCTGGTCCCTCGCCCTCCTCGCCGGCCTCATCGTCGGCCACCTGGTCGCCCTCGGCCGCGACCGCTGGTGGGGCGGCACCGGCTCCGGCGCCGCCCTCACCCTTGCCGTCCTCCTGCTGTACGGCTGGGTGCCCGCCGGACTCGTCGCGCTGACCGTCGTCACCCTCGTCGGCGCCGCCCGCCACCACCGCTGGCGACAGGGCCTGCTGCACGGCGCCGCCGACGTCCTCGGCGTCGGCGCCGCCGCCCTCGTCCTCGCCCTCTTCGGTGACGTGCCGACCGTCGAACGGCCCTGGCAGCCCCTCGACTGGACGATCGGGGACCTTCCGGAAATCGTGCTCGCCGCGGCCACCTACCTCGTGGTCACCCGGCTCCTCCTGTGGTACACGCTCGCCCCCCGGGGCCGCGGGCTGCCGACCGCCGCCCGCACCGCCCTCCTCCGGCAGGGCCTCGTCGCCGTCGCCCTCCTCGGCATCGCCCCCCTCATCTGTGCCGTCGCCGCGAGCCACCCGGTCCTCCTGCCGCTCTTCGCCGTCCCCCTCATCGCCCTCGACTCCACCCTCTGGATCGCCCGCGCCCGCGCCGAGGAGCAGCTGCGCGACCCCCTCACCGGGCTCCCCAACCGCCAGTGGCTCCTGGAGCGGGCCTGGACCGCCCTGGAGGACGCGGAGGGCCAGGGGGCCCGCGCGGCCCTCGTCCTCATCGACCTCGACCGCTTCCGCTCGGTCAACGACACCCTCGGACACCTCGCCGGCGACCGGCTGCTCCTCCAGATCGCCGACCGGCTCCGCCTCGCCCTGCCCCGCGGCGCCGAGGCCGCCCGGCTCGGCGGCGACGAGTTCGCCGTTCTGCTGCCCACCGCCGACTCCACCACCAGCGCCCAGCGCGTCGCCCGCCACCTCGTCGCCGAGCTCTCCTCCCCGCTCGACCTCGACGGCCTCACCCTCGTCCTGGAGGCCAGCGCCGGCGTCGCCGTCTTCCCCGACCACGCCCTCGACGCCGAGGGCCTGCTGCGCCGCGCCGACGTCGCCATGTACCAGGCCAAGCGGGACCGCACCGGCGTCGAGGTCTACGAGTCCAAGCGCGACTCCAACACCCCCGACCGGCTCGGCCTCCTCGGCGACCTGCGCCGCGCCCTCGACGCCCACGAGGTCCAGCTCCACTACCAGCCCAAGGTCCGCTTCGACGGCCAGGTCGCCGGTCTGGAGGCCCTCGTCCGCTGGGTCCACCCCGAGCGCGGAAAGGTTCCGCCGGACGAGTTCATCGCCATCGCAGAGTCCTCCGGCCTGATGCCCCACCTCACCGAGTACGTCCTGGAGACCGCCCTCGCCCAGGTCGCCCGCTGGCGCGCCCAGGGCCTCGACGTCCCGGTCGCCGTCAACGTCTCCCCGCGCGACGTCCACACCCCCGGCTTCGCGGGCGCCGTCGCCGCCCGGCTCGCCCGCCACGGCGTCCCGGCCGGCTCCCTCCAGCTGGAGATAACGGAGCACGTGCTCCTGGAGGACCCCCAGCGGGCCGCCGACACGCTCAACGGGCTCACCGGCCACGGCGTCAAGATGTCCCTCGACGACTTCGGCACCGGCTACTCCTCCCTCGTCCACCTGCGCCGGCTCCCGGTCAGCGAACTGAAGATCGACCGCTCCTTCGTCGCCCGGCTCGCCGTCGACACCGAGGACGCCGAGATCGTCCGCTGCACCGTCGACCTCGCCCACTCCCTCGGCCTCCTCGTCGTCGCCGAGGGCGTCGAGGACGACGAGACCTGGGAGCGGCTGCGCGACCTGGGCTGCGACGCCGTCCAGGGCTGGCTGGTCGCCGCCGCCATGCCGCCCGGGGAGGCCACCGCCTGGCTCCTGGCCCGCGGCGAGCACGGCTGGCGCCGCCCCGCCGACCTCACGCCCCCGACCGACCTGGACCACCCCTCGGGCCAGGTCGTCCCCCGGGGCTGACCCGGCCCGGCCAAACCGTTTCACGGGCGGTGGCACCGGCCCCATAGGATGGACCCACACCATCAAGCTCACCCCGTGAGGATCCGCATGCCTGGCATCACGCGCGAGGAGGTCGCCCACCTCGCACGGCTGGCGCGTCTGGAGCTGAAGGGCGAAGAACTCGATCACTTCGCCGGCCAGCTCGACGACATCATCGGCGCGGTCGCCCGCGTCTCCGAGGTCGCCGACCAAGACGTACCGCCGACCTCCCACCCGCTGCCGCTGACCAATGTCATGCGCGCGGACGAGGTCCGTCCGTCGCTCACCCCCGAGCAGGCGCTCTCCGGCGCCCCGGCCCAGGAGCAGCAGCGTTTCAAGGTGCCGCAGATCCTGGGGGAGGACTAAGAAGTCATGACGGACAACACCATCATCAAGCTCACCGCGGCCGAGATCGCCGGGAGGATCGCCGCCGGCGACCTGACCGCCGTCGAGGTCGCCGAGGCCCACCTCGCCCGCATCGAGGCCGTCGACGAGAAGGTCCACGCCTTCCTGCACGTCGACCGCGAAGGCGCCCTCGCCCAGGCCCGCGCCGTGGACGAGAAGCGCGCCCGGGGCGAGAAGCTCGGCCCGCTCGCCGGTGTGCCGCTCGCGCTCAAGGACATCTTCACCACCGTCGGCATCCCGACGACCGTGGGCTCGAAGATGCTGGAGGGCTGGATCCCGCCGTACGACGCGACCCTGGTCAAGAACCTGAAGGCCGCCGACGTCGTCATCCTCGGCAAGACCAACATGGACGAGTTCGCGATGGGCTCCTCCACCGAGAACAGCGCCTACGGCCCCACCGGCAACCCCTGGGACCTCACCCGGATCCCCGGCGGCTCCGGCGGCGGCTCGTCGGCCGCCCTCGCCGCGTACGAGGCCCCCCTCGCCATCGGCACGGACACCGGCGGCTCCATCCGCCAGCCCGCCGCCGTCACCGGCACGGTCGGCGTCAAGCCGACCTACGGCGCGGTCTCCCGCTACGGCATGGTGGCCTTCTCCTCCTCCCTCGACCAGGGCGGCCCCTGCGCCCGCACGGTCCTGGACGCGGCCCTGCTGCACGAGGCGATCGCCGGGCACGACCCGCTCGACTCCACCTCCGTCGACGCCCCGGTCCCGCCGGTCGTCGAGGCCGCCCGCAACGGCTCCGTCGCCGGCATGCGCGTCGGCGTCGTCAAGCAGTTCCGCGGCGAGGGCTACCAGGCCGGCGTCGTGCAGCGCTTCGACGAGTCCGTCGAGCTGCTGAAGTCGCTGGGCGCCGAGATCGTCGAGCTGGACTGCCCCAGCTTCGACCTGGCCCTCTCGGCGTACTACCTGATCGCGCCGTCCGAGTGCTCCTCGAACCTGGCCCGCTTCGACGCCATGCGCTACGGCCTGCGGGTCGGCGACGACGGCACCCGGTCCGCCGAGGACGTCACCGCCCTCACCCGCGAGGCCGGTTTCGGCGACGAGGTCAAGCGCCGCATCATCCTGGGCACGTACGCGCTCAGCTCCGGCTACTACGACGCGTACTACGGCTCGGCCCAGAAGGTCCGCACCCTCATCACCCGCGAGTTCGAGAAGGCCTTCGAGGAGGTGGACGTGATCGTCTCCCCGACGACCCCCACCACCGCCTTCCCGATCGGCGAGCGCGCCGACGACCCGATGGCCATGTACCTCGCGGACCTGTGCACCATCCCGACCAACCTGGCCGGCAACGCCGCCATGTCGCTGCCCTGCGGCCTCGCGCCCGAGGACGGCCTGCCGGTCGGTCTGCAGATCATCGCCCCCGCCATGAAGGACGACCGGCTCTACACGGTCGGAGCAGCCGTCGAGGCCGCCTTCGTGGAAAAGTGGGGACACCCGCTGCTCGAGGAGGCTCCGTCGCTGTGAGTGCCATGGCAAAGAAGGCCAAGAACTTCAAGAAGTCGAAGACCGGTCTGTACGTCTCGCTGGCCAGCACCGCCTTCGGCGCCGTCAGCGTCGCCAAGCAGGCCAAGCTGGCCCGCAACGACGGCGACGCCCTGCGGCTGATCGACGCCGCCGTGTCCGCCGCCGCCATCGTCACCGGCCTGGCGATCCTCTACCGGGAGCTGAAGCGCCTGGGTGACGAAGACGTCCTGCTGGGCTGAGAGGGAAAGTCTCACCGTGACTGTCACTGAACTGCTGTCGTACGAAGCGGCGCTCGCCGCGTACGACCCCGTCATGGGCCTGGAGGTCCATGTCGAGCTCGGCACGCGGACCAAGATGTTCTGCGGCTGCTCCACCGAGCTGGGCGCGGACGCCAACTCGCAGACCTGTCCGACCTGCCTCGGCCTGCCCGGCTCGCTCCCGGTCGTCAACGCGATCGGCGTCGAGTCCGCTATCAAGATCGGCCTCGCGCTGAACTGCGAGATCGCCGAGTGGTGCCGCTTCGCCCGGAAGAACTACTTCTATCCGGACATGCCGAAGAACTTCCAGACCTCCCAGTACGACGAGCCGATCGCCTTCAACGGCTACCTGGACGTCCAGCTGGAGGACGGCGAGGTCTTCCGCGTGGAGATCGAGCGCGCCCACATGGAGGAGGACACCGGCAAGTCCACCCACATCGGCGGCGCGACCGGCCGCATCCACGGCGCCTCGCACTCGCTGCTCGACTACAACCGGGCCGGCATCCCGCTCATCGAGATCGTCACCAAGCCGATCGAGGGCGCGGGCGAGCGGGCCCCCGAGGTCGCCAAGGCGTACGTCGCCGAGCTGCGCGAGCTGATCCGCGCCCTGGGCGTCTCCGAGGCGCGCATGGACAAGGGCCAGATGCGCTGCGACGTGAACCTGTCGCTGCGCCCGCACGGCAGGGAGGCCTTCGGCACCCGCTCGGAGACGAAGAACGTCAACTCGCTCCGCTCGGTGGAGCGCGCGGCGCGCTTCGAGATCCAGCGGCACGCGGCCGTCCTGTCCTCCGGCGGGACGATCGTGCAGGAGACCCGTCACTTCCACGAGGACGACGGCTCCACCACCTCCGGCCGCATCAAGGACAACGCCGAGGACTACCGCTACTTCCCCGAGCCGGACCTGGTGCCGGTGGCCCCCTCGCGCGAGTGGGTCGAGGAGCTGCGGAAGGGCCTGCCCGAGCTGCCGCGCGTGCGCCGCAACCGGCTGCGCGAGGAGTGGGGCGTGTCCGAGCTGGACATGCAGTCGATCCTCAACGCGGGCGCGGTCGACCCGATCGTCGCCACGATCGAGGCGGGCGCGGACGCGGCCTCGGCCCGCAAGTGGTGGCTGGGCGAGCTCGCCCGCAACGCCAACGAGCAGGGCGTCTCCCTGGAGGAGCTGGCGATCTCCCCGGCGGACGTGGCCCGGGTCTCGGCCCTGGTCGCCTCCGGCGACCTCAACGACAAGCTGGCCCGCCAGGTCATCGAGGGCGTACTCGCCGGCGAGGGCACCCCGGACGAGGTCGTCGAGAAGCGCGGTCTGAAGGTCGTCTCCGACGACGGCGCGCTCGGCGCGGCGGTCGACGAGGCCATCGCGGGCAACGCGGCCGTCGCGGACAAGATCCGCGGCGGCAAGGTCGCGGCGGTCGGCGCCCTGGTCGGCGCGGTCATGAAGGCCACCCGCGGCCAGGCGGACGCGGCGAAGGTCAAGGACCTGATCCTGGAGAAGCTGGGCGTCTCCGAGGGCTGATCCCCGTCCCGTACGCGTACGGACGAGAGAGCGGCCCCGCACCGGAACTCCGGTGCGGGGCCGCTCTCCGTACGTCCCGGCTACCGCTTGAGGAGCGGGGCGGCGACGACGGCGTTGCCGTTGTCGGTGCAGGTCGCCTCGACCTTGAGGCGCAGCCGCAGGGCTCCGGAGACGTTCAGGGCCTTCGTGACCGGCTTGCCCAGCTCCACCGTCTCGTTGAAGAGGGCGGGCTGGTTGTCGACGGAGACGACGACCCGGGCGGACTCGATCTTCGAGCCGTCGTCGATCCCGGCGGTGAACTCGAAGCTCTTCCACTCGCGGTTGAGGTCGTACTCCACGGAGGCGCCGTTGTAGCAGTCGCCGATCAGGGTCGCCCCGTACTCCTTGGTGTTGATCTTGGCGGCGCCGACGGTGAAGTCGTCGGGCTCGCTGACGGAGGCGAGCGTGGTCAGATCGGCCACGGGGAGGTCCTGTACGGAGCCGGGGTCGTCCGTCGGGCTCGCCGACTCCGAGGGGGAGGCGGGGTCCTCGGTCGGCGCCTCGCCCGTGGGCTCCTCCGGCGGGGTCTCGGTGCCGGGGTCCGTCGCGGGCTCCGCCGTGGCGGCCGGGGAGGTGGAGACCGGGTCGGCGGCGGTGTTCCTGCCGTCGTCCTCCTTGTCGCCGAGGAGCTGGACGCCGGCCACCGCGAGGGCGGAGACCACGACGACACCGGCCACGGCGCCGATCAGCGGGCCCTTGCGGCGCCGGCGGCGCGGCTCGGGGGCCGGGGTGGGGGCGGTGGCCGGGCCCGACGCGGAGGGAGGCGTCGGGGGGCCGAAGCCGGGCGTGCCGAGGCCGGAGCCGTGGAAGCCTGAGCCGGGCGCACCGAAGCCGGGCCCACCGGAACCGGGCGCACCGAAGCCGGGGCCGTGGGCGCCGGGTGCGGCCCCGGCGGGCGGCTCGGTGGACGACTGGTGGGCGGCGTGCTGCGGGGCGACGGGGGACGCCGGGGCGGCGACGGGCGGGGCGACCACCGGCTGCGGGGTCACGACCGGGGGCGGCGACACGACGGGCCGCGGGGGCGTCGTGGGCGGCCGGTCCTCCGGCGCGGCGGTGGCGGCCGGCGGCGGGGTCGCGGGCCGCGGCGGCGCGGTGGGCGGGACGGTCGGGGCCGACGGGGCGGCGGGGGTCGGCGGGACCGCGTCCGCGACCGCCGGGACCGCGTCCGCGACCGTCGCCGGGCGCGAGGTCGTCGTGGTGGACACCACTCCGTGCCGTACGTCCTTCACCCAGGACGACAGGGAGATCGGGCGCCGCCCGGCGTCGGCCGAGGCGATGCTCAGGACCCGGTCGCGCTGCTCCTCCGGCAGCCCGGCGATCTGCGGCAGCGCGCGGAACCCGGAGACCAGTTGCTCGGGCGCGGTCGGCGGGGACTGCCCGCTGAGCAGGAAGTACGCGAGGGCGCCGAAGGCGTAGCGGTCGGTGGCCGGGGTGCGCTTGCCGTCGAAGACCTCGGGGGCCGCGTAGCCGGGGGTGAACCACACCTCGGCGGTCTGGTGGTCGGCGGTCAGCTTGCTGAGGCCGAAGTCGACGAGGGTCGCCTGGCCGTGCTCGTCCACCATGACGTTGCCCGGCGAGAGGTCGCCGTGGACGACCGTGCGCCCGGACGGGGTGGCCTTCCCGGAGTGCAGCCAGTCGAGGACGTCCGCGAGCTGTTCCAGGGTCCGCATCACCTCGCGCCGCTCGGCGGGGGAGGCGAGGGTGCGCTCGGCCCGCCAGTCGCGCAGGTCGAGGCCGTCGACGTGGTTCATGACGAGCACCAGGGCCCGGCCGGTGATCGTCCCGGACTCGCCGGGCCGGTGGATCGGCGGGCCCTGGAAGTGCTCCCGCACGCCGACGACGCCGGGGCGGTGCACGAAGCGGAGCAGCTCGGCCTGCTCGTTCCACTTCTGGCTGATCCGCTCGAAGATCTCGGGCGTGATCGTCGTCTTCGAGTCGAGGACCTTGACGACGACCGGCTCCGCGCCGCCGGCCAGCTCGATCTCCGCGAGATAGAGCACGGCCTCGCCGCCGCGCCCGATGGACCGCAGGAGCCGGTACCGGTCGGGCGCGGAGTCGGGGCCGATGTGGTGTGCCGTCTTGCTCAAGTTTCCCCCAGGGCACGGTGATTGACAGGGGCTCAGCTTGCCGCTCCGGCGGGCCCGGGGTCAACGCGGCTGCGTGTGCGCGGAATCCCCCGTCCCGCCGCCCGTCCGGCCGGATTCGTTCACGCGTCCGCCCGGGTCCGCCCACCTGCCTGATCGGGCCCGCGTGCCCGTCCGGCCGGGACTCCCCGGCCCTCCCGCGACCTCGGTGAAGCACGGTGAGACGGCCGGAAAACGATTGGATTCCCTTCGCGTCCCCTTGGACGTTCACCACCGCGCCCCCGCCGGGTCTTCTCGCCGTCACTCCGTCTCACTACCGTCCCCGACGAACCACCCAATGGCTCGAAGGAGAACCATTGGCCGTCGACTGGAGGTCGGTCTTGTCGTCCGAGATGTCCCGCAGAAGGCTCCTCGCACTGGGCGGCGGCGCCCTCGGCACCGCCGCGGCCGGATCGCTGCTGCCGCCGTCCCTGCAGGCCGCGATGGCCGCGGAGCCCCACTCCGGGGGGTTGTCGGCGGTCCGGCACGTGGTGATCCTGATGCAGGAGAACCGTTCCTTCGACCACTACTTCGGCACCCTCCGCGGGGTCCGCGGATTCGGCGACCGCAATGCCATTGAGCTCCCCTCCGGCAGGCCGGTCTTCGAACAGCCCGCCGGAGCCGCCAAGACCGTCCTCCCCTTCCCGATCCGGGACGCCGCCGAGACGCAGAAGAAGGACCTCCAGTACATCGGCGACCTCGACCATTCCTGGGGCGGCGGCGCCAAGGCCTGGCACGGCGGCTGGATGGACGGCTGGGTTTCGGCCAAGACCGCCGCCACCATGGCGTACTACGACCGCCGTGACATCCCCCTGCACTACGAGCTGGCGGACACCTTCACCGTCTGCGACGCCTACCACTCGTCGATCCACACCTCGACGAGCCCCAACCGCAACCACCTCTGGTCCGGCTGGACCGGTCACGAGGCCGACGGCAGCCGGGCCGTCAGCAACGCCGCCTACGCCGAGGCCACCCACCCCGGCTACGGCTGGTCCACCTACGCCGAGCGGCTCGAAGCCGCCGGGCGGAGCTGGAAGACGTACACCGAGTGGGAGAACTTCACCGACAACAACATCGAGTTCTTCACCACCTTCAAGAAGATCGCCCGCAAGGCGCTCGCCCGCACCGGTGGCCACACCTTCATGGAGTCCTTCTACGCCGCCGTGCGCGGCACGAAGGACCCCGCCGAGCGGACCCGGCTCCTGGGCCTGCTCGACGAGGGCGTCGCGGAGCTCACGAAGCCCGAGCGC
This sequence comes from Streptomyces sp. NPDC012825, assembly GCF_042900925.1. NCBI lineage: Bacteria > Bacillati > Actinomycetota > Actinomycetes > Kitasatosporales > Streptomycetaceae > Streptomyces > Streptomyces sp. NPDC012825. Next base: position 1,105,905 of record NZ_JBIBBZ010000001.1, read on the forward strand.
TCCCTCTTCGAGCGCGGCCTCCGCCGCGTCGAGAGCGGCACCCTCGCCGACGCCTTCCGCGCCGACGTCGCCGCCGGCACCCTGCCCGAGGTCTCGTACCTCGTGCCCTCCGCGATCGACTCCGAGCACCCCGGCTCCTCCTCCCCGATCGCCTCCGCCACCCTCGTCTACAAGGTGCTCGACGCCCTCGGTTCCCACCCGGACGTCTGGCGCCACACCGTCGTCCTGATCAACTACGACGAGAACGACGGCTTCTTCGACCACGTCCCGCCGCCCGTCCCGCCCGCCGACGACACGGACGAGCGCTGGAAGGGGCAGCCCACCGGCCTCGGCATCCGCGTCCCGCTGCTGGTCGTCTCGCCCTGGTCGGTCGGCGGCTACGTCTGCTCCGAGACCTTCGACCACACCTCCGTGATCCGCTTCCTGGAGAGGCTCACCGGCGTCCGCGAGCCCAACATCACCCCCTGGCGCCGGACCGTCACCGGCGACCTCACCTCCGCCTTCGACTTCCGCCGGGGCCGCAGGCAGCCCGAGGTCGAGCAGCCGGGACCGGTCCCGCCGTTCACCGGCCGCTGGCGGCCCCAGCCCCCGGCCGTGCAGCGGATGCCCGTCCAGGAGCCCGGCGTCCGCCCCGCCCGCCCCCTGCCCTACCAGCCGGACGCCGCCGCCACCGTCCGCGCCGGCGCCGTCACGGTCGCGCTGAGCAACCGGGGGAAGGCGAGCGCGCACTTCGCCCTCTACCCGTACGCGGGCGAGTTCGACGTCCCGCAGCACCGGGACGTCAGGGGTACGGGGGAGTGGACCGTCCCCGTCCCCGGCGACCGCTACCGCTTCACGATCACCGGTCCCAACGGCTTCCGGCGCGAGTTCGAGGGCCCCGCGACGGGCGGCGCCGAGCTGGCCACCCGGATCGACCACCACGACCGCGACCTGCACCTCACCGTACGGAACACCGGCCGCGCTCCCGTCTCCTTCACCGTCCGGCCGCTGGGGTACGTGGACGAGGACGACCTCGCGGACTGGACCCGCACCGTCACCGTGAGACCCGGGAAGACCCGTACCGTCGTCCACTCCGCCGCCGACGCGCACGGCTGGTACGACGTCGAGGTGACCGCCCCCGGAGGCTTCCGCCGCCGGCTCATGGGCCACGTCGAGAACGGCCGCGCCAGCGTCTCCGGCTGAGCGCGGAGGACGGGCCGGGGCGCGGGCGGGGACGTCCTCGCGCCCCGGTGAACCACACCCGTGTGACCATCGACACGAAAGGGACAAACGATCACGTTTGGCTGCGAGAGTGGGCGCACATAGGTCATGCGTTCTTTATCGGGCCTTTCCCGGGAAAGATCCACGAACCACCCAGGGAGCACGTCCTTTGGCAGCCATCGCCCGATGGTGCATCAGGCACCGCCTCGTCGCCGTCCTCCTCTGGCTCCTCGCCCTCGGCGGGACCGGCACCGGGGCGGTCCTCGCGGGGAACGCGTACTCCAACGACTACGAGGTCCCCGGCACCGAGTCCGGCCGTGCCACCGTCCTCCTCGAACGGGGCTTCCACGGCCTCGGCGGCGACGAGGACACCATCGTCTGGCACACCGAACGGGGCGGCGTCCGCGCCGACGCCGTCCAGGAGCGCATGACCGGCGTGCTCCGCGAGGTCGAGCGGCTGCCCGGTGTCGCCGCCGTCACCTCCCCCTACGGAGACACGGCGGGACGGATCAGCGAGGACGGCCGCACCGCCTACGCCACCGTCACCTTCGCCGAGCAGGCCGACGACATCCCCGAGGGGCAGGCCGAGGCCCTCGTCGACACCGCCAGGGCCGCCGCGACCGACGACCTCCAGGTCGAGCTGGGCGGCACCGCCGTCGCCCTCACCGAGGCCCCCGGCGGGCACGTCGCCGAGGCCGTCGGCGTCGCCGTCGCGGCCGTCGTCCTCTTCCTCGCCTTCGGCTCGCTCGCCGCCTCCGCGCTCCCCATCGCCACCGCCCTCGTCAGCGTCGGCATCGCGTACTCCGGGATCGTGCTCCTCGGGCACGTGATGACGGTCGCCGACTTCGCCCCCATGCTCGGCATGCTCGTCGGCCTCGGCGTCGGCATCGACTACGCGCTCTTCATCGTCACCCGGCACCGCAGGGGCCTCAAACGCGGCCTGTCCGTCGCCGAGGCCGCCGAGGCCGCCGTCGCCACCACCGGCCGCGCCGTCGTCTTCGCCGGGGCCACCGTCTGCATCGCCCTGCTCGGCATGCTGATCCTGCGGCTGGGCTTCCTCAACGGCGTCGCCGTCGCCGCCTCCCTCACCGTCGTCCTCACGGTCGCCGCCTCCGTCACCCTCCTCCCGGCGCTGCTCTCCCTGATCGGCCGGCGCGCCCTGTCCCGGCGCGAGCGCCGCGCCCTCGCCGAGCACGGGCCGCGACCCGAGCTCCCCACCGGCTTCGCCGCCCGCTGGTCCGCCTTCGTCGAGCGCCACCCCAAGCTCCTCGGGGCCGTCGCCGCCGTCGTCATGGCGGTCCTGGCGCTGCCCACCCTCTCGCTCCACCTCGGCACCTCCGACCAGGGCAACAACCCGGCCACCGCGACCACGCGCAAGGCCTACGACCTGCTCGCCGACGGCTTCGGGCCCGGCGTCAACGGCCCCCTCACCCTCGTCGCCGGACTCGACGGAGCCGACGACCGGGTCGCCCTCGACCGGCTCCCGGCCGCGCTCTCCGCCACCAAGGGCGTCGCGGGCGTCTCCCCGGTCGCGTACAACAGCTCCGGCGACACCGCCGTCCTCACCGTCGTCCCCGACTCCTCGCCACAGTCGAAGGCCACCAGCGAGCTGGTCGACCGGCTGCGCCAGGACGTCCTGCCGAGGGCCGAGGCGGGCACCTCCCTCGACGTGAACGTGGGCGGCGTCACCGCCTCGTACGACGACTTCGCCGAGATCATCGTCGGCAAGCTGCCGCTCTTCGTCGGCGTCGTCATCGCCCTCGGCTGCCTGCTCCTCCTGCTCGCCTTCCGCTCCATCGGCATCCCGCTCAAGGCCGCCGTCATGAACGTCATGGCCGTCGCCGGGGCCTTCGGCGTCGTCGTCGCGGTCTTCCAGTGGGGCTGGGGGAGCGAACTCCTCGGCCTCGGCAGCGCCGGGCCGATCGAGCCCTTCCTCCCCGTGATCATGGTCTCCGTCCTCTTCGGACTCTCCATGGACTACCAGGTCTTCCTGGTCAGCCGGATGTACGAGGAGTGGCTGGAGACCGGCGACAACCGGCGGGCGGTCCGGATCGGCCTCGCCGAGACCAGCCGCGTGATCAACTCCGCCGCCGTCATCATGATCTCCGTCTTCCTGGCGTTCGTGCTCTCCGGCGACCGGGTCGTCGCGATGTTCGGCATCGCGCTCGCCGCCGCCGTCGCCCTCGACGCCTTCGTCCTGCGCACCCTCCTGGTCCCCGCCCTCATGCACCTGCTCGGCGGCGCGAACTGGTGGCTGCCGAAGGGTCTCGACCGCCTGCTGCCCCGGATCAGCATCGAACCCCCGGAGTGCCGGACCGCGGCCGACGCGCGTGCGAAGATCCCCGCACAGTGCCCGACGGTCCCGACCACGGAGGAGAACGAGGATGTTCGCGATACCACTGGGTGACGACGGCGCCGAGCTGCGGCCCCTGGAGCCCTGGCGGGCCGAGGAGTTCCTGGCCCACATGGACCGGGGCCGGGAGTACATCGGGCGGCACATCGGCCTCCCGGACGTCGTCACGGACCTCGACTCCGCCCGCGCCTTCCTCCGCTCGTACGCGGAGAAGACCGCGAACGACACGGGCCGGATCCACGGCATCTGGACCGGGGGCACCCTCGTCGGCGGCGTCATGTTCCGGACCATGGACGTGGCGCAGGGCACCGCCGAGGCGGGCTGCTGGCTGGAACCGTCCGCCGCCGGGAAGGGCCTGGTCACCCGGGCCTGCCGGATCATCATCGACTGGGCGGTCGAGGAGCGCGGCATCCACCGCGTCGAGTGGTACGCCTCCACGGAGAACGGGCCCAGCGTCGCCGTCGCCCGCCGCCTCGGGATGACGAAGGAGGGCGTCCTGCGCGAGAACTACCCGCGCCGGGGCTTCCGCACGAGCACGGAGCTCTGGTCGGTCCTGGCCCCGGAGTGGCGCGCGGCGAAGAAGGAACGGACGGGGGAGTAGCCCGGGGCCGGCGCGTTAAGACCGCTCTCATGCGGGCCCCCTAGCGTGCGCGGCATGGACATCGAGACGACCGAGAAGACCGGGCCCGCCGAGCGGACGGAGCCCACCGGGCAGGACGGGCAGGACGGCGGGGCGGCGAAGGCCACGACCACCGGGGACCGCGACGGAGACCGTGACGGGGACCCCGACGGGCGGCACCTCTCCGACGACCTCGACGCGGACCTCGACGACGAGGCCGCCCCCACCGGTACGGGCACCGGCGTCGGCGCCGGTGCCGCCGCCGTCGTCTCCGCCGCCCTCGGCGCCGTCGCGCTCACCGGCACCTGGGCCGGCAGGGTCGTCTCCGAGCGCGAGACGCTCGTCGGGCAGATCAAGACCTCCGGCTCCGGCACCCCCACCCAGCAGATCAGCGAGATCTACGGCGACGCCTGGCACAGCACCGCCCTGGTCAACGGCGTCTTCGCCCTGATCGCCCTGATCGTCGCCGTCGCCGTGCTCGTCCTTCCCCGGCGCCCCGCCCTGGTCCGCGCGGTCGCCGTCGCCGGCGCCGTCCTGGGCGGCCTCGGCCTGCTCCTGTCGGCCGGCACCTACTTCGACCTGTTCCTGAGCCTCCCGACCGCCGGTTCCTGAGCCGGCCCCGGGCGCCGTCCCCCCCGGCCGGTCGTCGTGACCGCCCCGGGCGGCCGGACCCGGGGCGGGCGTGTGATCATCGGCGCGTCGCGTTCCTTCGCCCGCGAGGTGATCCTCTTGACGAAGGTGGCACTGCGTCCCTACGCACTGTTGCCCCGGCAGTACGACGAACGGAAGGTGCCGGCCGCCACGATCGATCCGCGCGGCCGGGCCCTCTGGCTGATCTGTCCTCGCCTTCCCGAACGGCGACCTCGTCGGACGCCACGCCCGCCCCGTCTGCCGGGGCCCGAACGCCTTCCTGCACACCCGCCGCACCCTGCGGCAGTGGTGGGTGCTGACCTCGCGCCGGCTCTGCACCCCGTGCGGCAGCGGCGACGTACGGCACCCGCCGGCCCACCCCGTCGTCCCGGGTGCTCTCTAAGGACCCCCGCGTCCCGAACATAGGGCACTCGCCCGATGCGGCCGGCCCCCCTGCGAGACGACCGTGGAGGCGTCGCGAGAAGCGACGCCGATACCGGACCCACCCAGGGAGCCCCCGATGTTCGAGTACGAGATCGACCGCATGAACCACGCCCAGCTCGTCCGCGAGGCCGCCGCCCGGCGCCTGACCCACGAGGCCGCCGCCTCCACCGGCCGGGAGCCGCGCCGCTCCGGCCGCCGGAGCGGGGGCCAGGACACGCACCGGGACGCGGAGGGCCCGGCGGACGGCGACGGCCCCGGCCGCTTCGTCCGGGCCGCGTGACCCCGCACGATGCCCGTCCCCCGTACCGCCCCCGTCCCCGCCACCCGTACCGTCCTCGTCCCCCGTACGAGCGCTTCCCGAGGCGCCTGTGCGATGCTCGGCTCCGTGGAGACCAGGTCCGTCAGCCCCGTCTTCGTCGGCCGGGCCGGCGAACTCACCGTCCTCGCCGAGGCGCTCTCCCGCGCGGCCGCGGGAGAGCCCCAGGCCCTGCTCATCGGCGGTGAGGCGGGCGTCGGGAAGACCCGGCTCATCGAGGAGTTCACCGGCACCGCCTGCGAGCGGGGCGCCGTCGTCGCCCTCGGCGGCTGCGTCGAGCTCGGCGCCGACGGACTGCCCTTCGCCCCCTTCTCCACCGCCCTGCGCGCGCTCCGCCGCCGCCTCCCCGACGAGCTGACCGCCGCCGCCGACGGCCAGCACGGCGAACTCGCCCGGCTGCTGCCCGAACTGGGCGACCCCGGCGGCCACGATCCCGCCGACGAGGACTCCACCGCCCGCCTCTTCGAACTGACCGTACGGCTCCTGGAACGGCTCGCCGCCGACCGCACGATCGTGCTCGTCCTGGAGGACCTGCACTGGGCCGACACCTCCACCCGCCATCTGCTCACCTACCTCCTGCGCACCCTCCGGCGCGGCCGGATCGTGGTCGTCGCCAGCTACCGCGCCGACGACATCCACCGCCGCCACCCGCTGCGCCCCCTCCTCGCCGAACTCGACCGGCTCCGCACCATCCGCCGCATCGAACTCCCCCGCTTCACCCGCACCGAGGTGCACCGCCAGCTCACCGGCATCCTCGCCGCCGAACCCGCCCCCGGCCTCGTCGAGGAGGTCTTCGAACGCTCCGACGGCAACGCCTTCTTCGTCGAGGAACTCGTCGTCTCCCACGAGGCCGGCTGCGCCCCGGGACGGCTCGGCGACTCCCTGCGCGACCTCCTCCTGGTCCGGGTCGAGGCCCTCCCCGAGGACGCCCAGCGGATCGTCAGGCTCGCCGCCGAGGGCGGCTCCACCGTCGAGTACGGCCTGCTCGCCGCCGTCGCCCGGCTCGCCGAGGACGAACTCATCGAGGCGCTGCGGGCCGCCGTCGGCGCCAACATCCTGCTCGCCGTGCCCGACGGCGACGGCTACCGCTTCCGGCACTCCCTCGTCCGCGAGGCCGTCAGCGACGACCTGCTGCCCGGCGAACGCTCCCGCCTCAACCGCCGCTACGCCGAGGCCCTGCAGGCCGACCCGACGCTCGTCCGGGCCGACGAGCGCGCCGCCCGGCTCGCCACGTACTGGTACCACGCCCACGACCCGGCCAAGGCCCTGCCCGCCGTCCTGCGCGCCTCCGTCGCCACCCGCAAGCGCCACGCCTACGCCGAGCAGCTCCGGCTCCTCGAACGGGCCATGGAACTCTGGGACGAGGCCCCCGCCGAGGTCCGGGCCGCGCTGCGTCCCATCGACTACGCCGACGCCTACCCGCCCTGCGGCTGCGACCCCGCGACCACCCCCCTGCGCTACCTCGACCTGCTCGCCGAGGCCGCCGTCGCCGCCCGGCTCAGCGGCGAACGCGAACGCGCCCTCAAGATCGGCAGGACGGCGCTGCGGATCCTCGGCGGCGAGGAGGAGAACGACCCCCTGCGCGCCGCCTGGTTCTGGACCGAGAAGGCCCGCCTCCAGTCCAACCTCGGCCGGGGCGACGGCCGCGAGGAGATCGCCCGCGCCCAGGAACTCGTCAAGGGCCTGCCGCCCTCCGCCGTCCACGCCGTCGTCCTCGTCGGCGCCGCCGGCTGGGGCATGCTCCGCGACCCCGGCCCCGAGGCCCTCGCCGCCGCCGAACGCGCCGTCGAGTACGCCCGTCTCGTCAAGGCCGAGTCGATCGAGCTCAACGCCCGGCTCACCCTCGGCACCATCATGGTCGCGGCCGGCGACGTGGAGACCGGCCTCGCCGAGATGCACGAGGTACGCGAACGGACCACCGCCCTCGGCCAGTTCACCGAGGCCACGCGCGCCCACATCAACATCTCCTCCTCCCTGGAGTTCCTCGGCCGCTCCCACGAGGCCGTCGAGACCGCCGAGGCGGGCCTCCGCCTCGCCCGCGGGTACGGGCTCGTCGACAGCATCGGCTGGGTCGAGGGCAACAGGGCCGAGTCCCTCTTCTCCCTGGGCCGGTGGGACGAGGCCCGGGAGGCCGCCGAGCGGCTGCTGCGCTCGGCGAGCAGCACCAAGCCCCGGGGCTCCGCCGCCCTCTGCCTCGCCCGGCTCGCCGCCGCCCGGGGCGAACGGGACGCCGCCGCCCGCCACCTCGCCGACGCCCGCGCCCTCTACGGCACCCGCGACCCGATCCCGCAGTACACCCTGCCCATGGCCCAGGTCGCGATCACCGTGGCCGCCGCCGAGGGCCGCGTCGCCGACGTCCGGGCCGAGCTCGCCGCCGCCGAGCGGGGCGGCTTCCCGCCCGGCACCCACCGCTACGGCTGGCCGCTCGTCCTCACCGCCGTCGCCGCCGAGGCCGACAGCCGGGGGCTGCCCGCCGCCGACGAGGGCCGCGCCGAGGCCCTCGCCCTGGTCCGCCGCTGCCTGCGCGCCCTGGCCGCCCCGGTCCCCGTCTGGGCCGCGCACTCCCTGCACGCCTCCCAGGAGCTGGCGCGCGCCGAGGGCCGCGAGACCGCCGCCCGCTGGGCCGAGGTCGTCGCCGCCTACGAGCCGCTGGACCGCCCCGCCCAGCTGGCCCGCGCCCGCTACCGGCTCGCCGACGCCCTGCTCGTCGAGGGCGGCCGGCGCGAGGAGGCCGCAGCCCTGCTGCGCGAGGTCCGCGCCACCGCCGACCTCCTCGGCGCCCGCCCGCTCCGCGAGGACGCGGACCTCCTCGCCGCCCGCGCCCGGCTCTCCCTCGCGCCCGAGGAGGAGCCCCCGGCACCGGCGGAGTCCGGGGACGACGCCTTCGGCCTGACCCGCCGCGAACAGGACGTGCTGCGCCTGGTCGCGGCCGGCCGCACCAACCGCCAGATCGCCGAGGAGCTGTTCATCTCACCCAAGACGGCCAGCGTCCACGTCTCCCACATCCTCGCCAAGCTAGGAGTCGCCGGCCGCGGCGAGGCCGCCGCCCTGGCCCACCGCCTGCACCTGCTCGACGTCCCGCTCTGACGCGGCGCCCGCGTCGAGGTCGTCCTCCGCGCGGGGGACCCGTATCGTCACCCGTCCCGACCGCAGGCCTATCGGCCCGCGCCCCGGATCCGCGTCCCCCTGGTCCTCCCGGGTCAGGGACAGCCGCTGCCGCTCGTCCTCCGCGTGCCTGCGCCCCGGCGCGAACACCTCCGCCATCGGACCGAACACGGTCACCGCCTCCCTCACCCCACCCGGACGCGGAGGATCCTGTCGTCGCCGGGCCCGGGCGTGCCCCGGGTGTCGGTCTCGCTGGTCACCAGCCACAGCCGGTCGCCGCCCGTCGCGAGCACGGTCCGCAGCCGGCCGTGGTCGCCCCGGAGGAACGCCTCGGGCTCCCCGGAACGTTCCGCGCCGGCGAGCGGGACCCGCCACAGCCGCTCGCCCCGGAGCCCGGCCATCCAGATCGCACCCTTCGCGTACGCGATCCCGCTGGGGGAGGCCTCCGAGGTCGGCCACTGGGCCACCGGGTCCGTGAAGCCCTTCCGCCCGGCCCTCCCCTCGGCCTCCGGCCAGCCGTAGTTCCGCCCGGCCGCGATCAGGTTCAGCTCGTCCCAGGTGTTCTGGCCGAACTCGGCCGCCCACAGGCGCCCGTCCGCGTCCCAGGCGAGCCCCTGCACGTTCCGGTGGCCGTACGAGTACACGACCGAGTCCGGGAAGGGGTTGCCGGGCGCCGGGCGGCCCTCCGGCGTCATCCGCAGGACCTTCCCGCCCAGCGACCCCCGGTCCTGCGCCAGACCGGTCCGGCCGGTCTCGCCCGTCCCCGCGTACAGCATCCCGTCGGGGCCGAACGCGATCCGCCCGCCGTTGTGCGTGAACCCCTTGGGGATGCCGGTCAGGACCGGCTCCGGCGGGCCGAGCCGGTCGCCGGCCCCGCCCCCGTACGCCATGCGCACGATCCGGTTGTCCGAGGCCGCCGTCAGGTACGCGTACACCCGGCCGTCCCGGAAGGCGAGGCCGAGCAGACCGCCCTCGCCGCCCGGCACGACCCCCGGCACCTCGCCGAGCGGCGTCCTCGCGCCGGTCCGCCCGTCGATCCGGGTGATCGTCCGCTCGTCCCGCGAGGAGACGAGCAGGTCCCCGCCGGGCAGCTCCGCGAGCCCCCAGGGCGACTTCAGGCCCTCGGCCAGCGTCCCCGCCACGGTCACCCCGGCGGCGGCCGGGGCCGGGGCGGAGGGGGAGGCGGGCGCGGAGGCCGACGACGGCGGGGCCGCTCCCGGGCGCTCCCGCGCGCTCCCCGAGGAAGGGCTCCCCGGGGAGGCGTCCTCCGAGGAACAGCCCGCCGCCAGGACCAGCGCGGCGGCGCCTCCCAGGGCCTTCAGGACGACAGGACGTTTCATGGCGCGCTCCCCTTCGGAGGGTCCGGCGGGCTCGACGGGTCGAACGGCACCCCTCCCCCTGAGAACACCTCCCGGCCCGGCGGGGTTCCCGCCGGGACGTCCGGCTCCGGTCCCCCCGGCCCTGGCCCCTGTCCCGGCTCCGGTCCGCCCGGCCCCTCCCCGGGCCGCTCAGTCCCAGGACCCCCGGGGCGCCGGGAGCGACGCGATCTCCGTCAGGTCCTCCGCCGTCAGCCGCAGCGAGGCCGCCGCCGCGTTCTCCACCGCCCAGTGCTCCCGCTTCGTCCCCGGGACCGGCACGACGTGCCGCCCCCGGCCGAGCACCCACGCCAGGGCCACCTGCGCCGGGGTGACGTCCGCCCCGTGCCGCGCGGCCACCCGCCGCAGGCCCGCCACGAGCGGCTGGTTCGCCGCCATCATCTCCGCCGTGAACCGGGGGTGCCGGGCCCGCGGGTCGTCCGGCTCGAAACCGCCGCCCGGCGTCAGCGTCCCGGTCAGGAAGCCGCTGCCCAGCGGCATCGCCGCCAGGAAGCCGACGCCCCGGGCCGCGCACCAGGGCAGCAGCCGCGCCAGCGCCTCCTGCGACCACACCGACAGCTCGGCCTCCACCGCCGCCACCGGGAAGACCTGCTGGATCCGCTCCAGCTGCCGGATCGTTCCCTCATGGGCGTCGCGGCCCGCGCCCCGGCGTCCCGACCGGGCGCCGACGGCGCAGAGCCCGAGCGCCCGCACCTTGCCCGCCGACACCAGCCCGGCCATCGCGCCCCAGGTCTCCTCGACCGGCACCTCGGGATCCGCCCGGTGCAACTGGTACAGGTCGATGACGTCGGTCTGGAGCCGCCGCAGCGAGGCGTCGCAGGCCCGGCGCACGTATCCCGGGCGCCCGTTGGCCACCACGTGCTGGTCGCCGACGAGCAGCCCGCACTTCGTGGAGACGAAGGCGTCGGCCCGGCGCTCCTTCAACACCCGCCCCACCAGAAGCTCGTTGGTGAACGGGCCGTACATGTCGGCGGTGTCGAGCAGGCTCACCCCGGCGTCGAGGGCCGCGTGCACGGTCCGCAGCGAACGGTCCCCGCGCTGCTGCGAACGGCTGTACGCCCAGTTCATCGGCATGCACCCCAGGCCGATCGCACCCACGTCGAGCGCCGTCGCCCCGATAGTCCTGCGCTCCACCTGCCGGTACCCCTCCCTGTGCCGCCCCCCAAAGTAACCAATGGGGCGGGGGATTCTTCGCATAGCCTCCCGGACATGAGATGCGAAGACACGACCGCTGACGTGTGGCTTCCGATTCCCGCGGACGAGATCGAGGATCTCCCCGAGCCGGGCGGGTCGGGCCTGAACTACCTTTTCTGGGACGGCGGACCGGAGTTCCCGGCCGATCCCGCGCACTGCGCCTTCTACGTCGTCCCGTACATGAAGGGCTCGGAGATCGCCGTCCGGCCGCTGGCCGGGATGACCTCGGTGCGGGTCGTGCAGACCCTCTCCGCGGGCATCGACCACGTTACTCCCGGCATCGGGTCGCTGCGGCCCGGCGTCGCCCTGTGCAACGCCAAGGGCGTGCACGAGGCCAGCACCGCCGAGCTCGCGCTCGCCCTGATCCTGGCCTCGCTGCGCGGTGTCCCCGGGTTCGTGCGCGGCCAGGACGCCGAGGAGTGGCGGGCCGGCTTCTACCCGGCGCTCGCCGACAAGTCCGTCCTGATCGTCGGGTACGGCTCGATCGGCGCCGCCGTCGAGGACCGGCTCGCGCCCTTCGAATGCGCGCGGGTGGTGCGCGTCGCGCGCTCCGCCCGCACCACGGAGCGCGGCCCGGTCCACGCCCTGGCCGACCTGCCGGCGCTCCTCCCGGAGGCGGACGTCGTGGTCCTCTCCACGCCGCTCACGCCCGCCACCAGGCATCTCGCCGACGCCGGGTTCCTCGCGCGGATGAAGGACGGGGCGCTCCTCGTGAACATCGCCCGGGGTCCCGTCGTCGACACGAACGCCCTGCTCAAGGAGGTCGAGAGCGGCAGGATCACGGCGGCGCTCGACGTCACGGACCCGGAACCGCTGCCGGCCGGGCATCCTTTGTGGCACGCTCACGGTGTCCTGATCAGTCCCCATGTGGGCGGTTCCACCTCCGCCTTCATGCCGAGGGCGAAACGGCTGATCGCGGGGCAGCTGCGGCGGTTCGCGGCGGGAGAGGACCTGGCCAACGTCCTCCTCACCACCGGCTGAGCCGCGCCCGCGCGCCGCGGCCGCCCGGCGCACGCCCGGCGCGCGCGGGCACAAGTCCCCTGCTCGTCACGGAGAGTACTGCGACCCTGTCCCTGTGTGACCAACCTGGTGTATCGTCCCGGAGCGGGGGACTGCGTCGAGTACGGGCTGACGCCGGGGAGCGAAGTGACGGGACATCAGATTCCGAGGGGGGCGACGGGTGGAGCACGGCCCGAGGACCGACGATCCGGCGCGGCGGCACCGCCGTCCGCCGGCCTTCCGTGGCTCGCCGCCGGCCTCGTGTGCTCGGTGCCGGACCAGGCCGTGCCGCCCCGCGCACCGGGCCGCGCGGGGCCGCCCGGCCCCGGCGGGCGCGCGGTGGCCGGCGGCGTCGCGCCCCCGGGCCGCGGCACCGCTCCCGGCCCCCACGACTGCGACGGGCACGCCCCCGGGAGTGCCGACGAGCCGCCCGCCCGGCCGCACGACGCGGCCGCGTGCGGGGGCCCGGCGCCGGAGGGCCCGGTGAGCGCCCCGGGGGCCGTCCTCGTGCGCCGCCCCGCCGGCGACGCGGACCCGGGGCCCCCGCCCCCCGACCGCCCCGGCGCCGGGGGGATCCTCGCCCAGATCGCCCTGGGACTCCTCTGCGCGGGCTACACGACCGGCGCCTCCCTCGGCTGGGGGTCGCCGGAACTGGCGCTCTTCATGGGCGACTTCGGACTGAGCGCCGCCGCCCTCATCGCCGCGGTCTCCTGCTACCTCTACGCCAGGACCCACCGCGGCGGCGCCCGCCCCGCCTGGCTGCTGTTCGCCTTCTCCTCGCTCATGGCCGCCGCGGGGAACGCCGTGTGGGGCTGGTACGAGGTCGTCCTGCGCACCGAGGTGCCGGACTTCTCCTTCGCCAACCTCTTCTTCCTGCTCTTCGCGCCGCCCGCCGTCGTCGGCCTCCTCGTCCTGGCCAAGAAACCCGCCAACCGGGCCGGCTGGGTCTGCCTGGCCCTGGACACCTGGCTCATCGGCGGCTCCCTGCTCACCCTCTCCTGGAGCCTGGCCCTCGCCCGCACCGCCCACGTCGAGGGCGAGTCCGTCGCCCGGGCCGCGCTCTCCCTCGCGTACCCCCTGCTCGACATCGTCCTCGTCAGCATGGTGCTCGTCCTGCACTTCCGGCGCTCGCAGGCCAACCGCTCCGCGACCAACACCGCGATCGCCGCCCTCGCGCTCACCGTCCTGTGCGACGCCCTGTTCACCTCGCCGCTGCTCCGCGAGAACTACGCCTCGGGCCAGCTCCTCGACGCCGGCTGGTTCGCCGGCTCCCTGCTGCTCGCCTACGCGCCCTGGGGGGTCCGCCGGCCCCCGGACGGTACGGCCGCCGCGCGCGGCCAGGGGCTCCACAGCCGCCCGATCGCCGGCTCGCTCGCCGCCCTCACCCCGTACCTCGCCGCCGCCGTCTGCACCCTCGGCATCCTCTACAACGTGGTCGAGGGGCGCCGGGTCGACCGCGTCGTCGTCCTCACCGGCTGCGCGGTGGTGCTCGCCCTCGTCGTACGGCAGGGCATCATGCTCCTCGACAACATCGCCCTCACCCACGAACTGGCCCACAAGGAGAACCACTTCAGGTCGCTCGTGCAGGGCTCCAGCGACGTCATCATGATCGCCGCGCCCAACGGCAGGCTCCACTACGTCAGCCCGGCCGCCTCCGGGGTGTACGGGCGGGACGCCGACGAGCTCGTCGGCACCGAGCTCGCCGCCCTCATCCATCCCGACGACCTCGGCGCCGTCGTGCACGAGGTGCGGCGGTTCCTGGCCGCCTCGCCCGCCGAGGAGCCCACCACCCGGATCGAGTGCCGCTTCCGCTCCGGCCACGGGGGCGGCTGGCTCAACGTCGAGTCGACCGTCAACCGCCACCAGGGCGGCCTGATCTTCAACAGCCGGGACGTCACCGAACGCGTCCGCCTCCAGGCCCAGCTCCAGCACAACGCCGAGCACGATCCGCTCACCGACCTGCCCAACCGGGCCCTCTTCACCCGGCGGGTCCGGCAGGCCCTCGGCGGCCGCCGCGCCTCCGACCCCGGCACCGCCGTGCTCTTCATCGACCTCGACGGCTTCAAGGCGGTCAACGACCGCCTCGGCCACCAGGCCGGCGACGACCTCCTCGTCCAGGCCGCCCGCCGCCTCCACGACTCCGTACGGACCGGGGACACCGCCGCCCGGCTCGGCGGCGACGAGTTCGCCGCCCTCATCCTCGGCGACGGCGGCCGCGACCGCACGGCCCGCCGCGACCAGGTCCAGGAGATCGCCGACCGGCTCCGGCTCACGCTCTCCCGGCCGTACCGCCTGGACGGCGGCCAGGAGGTGCGGGTCGCCGCCTCCATCGGCGTCGCCTTCGCCGAGCCCGGCACCGACGCCGGCGACCTGCTGCGCAACGCCGACCTCGCCATGTACCGGGCCAAGGCCGCCGGCAAGAACCGCGTCGAGCTCTACGCCCCCCAGATGCAGGCCGAGGTCGTCCGGCGGACGGAGCTGGCGGCCCGACTGCGCACCGCCCTCCACGACGGCGAGTTCGCCCTGCTCCACCAGCCGGTCGTCGACCTCTCCACCGGCCGGATCGCCGCCGTCAGCGCCCAGGCCCGCTGGCGCTCCGCCCAGGGGATCCTCTTCACCCCCGCCGAGTACCTCCGCGTCACCGACGAGGGCGAGCGCACCGCCGAGTTCGGCCGCTGGCTGCTCGAAGAGGCCGTGGAGCAGGCCGCCGAGCGGGCGGGAATCGGCCATCGCACCCCCGTCGCCGTCCGGCTCTCCGCCCGCCGCCTCCTGGACCGCTCGCTGCCGCTCGGCTCCGTCGAGGCCCTGCTCACCCGGCACGGCCTCCCGTCCGGCTCGCTGATCGTCGAGCTCGCCGACAGCGACCCCCGGATCCCGCTCGACGAACTGGAACAGCGCCTGGCCGCCCTGCGCCGGCTCGGGGTGCGGATCGCGCTCGACGGCTTCGGCGGCGGACACGTGACGGTCGACGCGCTGCGGCGGCTCCCCGCCGACATACTGAAGCTGGACCGGGGGCTCGTCGAGGGCGTCGTGGAGTCCGCCCGGCTCCGCAAGATCACCCGCGGCGTGCTCCGCCTCGCCGGCGACCTGGGCATGCGGACCGTCGCCGACGGCGTGGACGTCCCGGAGCAGGTCGTCGCCCTGCGCGCCATGGGCTGCACCCACGCCCAGGGCACGGCCTTCTCGGGCCCGCTGGACGAGTACCGGCTGCGCAGGGCCCTGGTCCGGGACGAGTACCCGCTGCCCGGAACGGTCCCGGTGCAGGTCGGAAACCGACCCCCGATCGGCTCGAATAGTGAGACGCCCGTCCCACCCACTTGACAGTGAAGCGGGCTGAGGGAGAGGGTCAATGCCATGCGCACCCGAATTCTCGTACTTGGACAGCGCGTCGGCTGAAGCAGGGCCACCGTAGGCCCGGCTTAGAACGCACCCGACGCGCTCCCCTCGCTTGCCTCACGGCACGAGGGGTTTTTTGTTGCACCGGCTCACTTTGAAACCGCAGCAAAACCTCGTAAAACACCTCGCAAAAACCCTCGCACCAACCCTCTGCTTCGAGAAGAGATGCTGATGACCGAGCAGGCCACCGGGCACCATCCGCAGCCGCGGCCCCGCAACGGCGCGACGACCTCCCCCGTCGAGCACGTCACGGGCGCGCAGTCCCTCATCCGTTCTCTCGAAGAGGTGGGCGCGGACACCATCTTCGGTCTCCCCGGTGGCTGCATCCTCCCGGCCTACGACCCGCTGATGGACTCGCGGAAGGTGCGCCACATCCTGGTCCGCCACGAGCAGGGCGCGGGCCACGCCGCCACCGGCTACGCCCAGGCGACCGGCAAGGTCGGCGTCTGCATGGTGACCAGCGGTCCCGGCGCGACCAACCTGGTCACCCCGATCGCCGACGCGCACATGGACTCCGTCCCGCTCGTCGCGATCACCGGCCAGGTCGCCTCCAAGGCCATCGGCACGGACGCCTTCCAGGAGGCGGACATCTGCGGCATCACGATGCCGATCACCAAGCACAACTTCCTGGTCACCAAGGCCGAGGACATCCCGCGGACGATCGCCGAGGCCTTCCACATCGCCTCCACCGGCCGCCCCGGCCCGGTCCTGGTCGACATCGCCAAGGACGCCCTCCAGGCCAAGACCACCTTCAGCTGGCCGCCGCAGACCGACCTGCCCGGCTACCGCCCGGTCACCAAGCCGCACGCCAAGCAGATCCGCGAGGCCGCCAAGCTGATCACCGCCGCCAAGCGGCCCGTCCTGTACGTCGGCGGCGGCGTCATCAAGTCCGGCGCGACCGCCGAGCTGAAGATCCTCGCCGAGCTCACCGGCGCCCCGGTCACCACCACCCTGATGGCCCTCGGCGCCTTCCCCGACAGCCACCCGCTGCACGTGGGGATGCCGGGCATGCACGGTTCGGTCACCGCCGTCACCGCGCTGCAGAAGGCCGACCTGATCGTCGCCCTCGGCGCCCGCTTCGACGACCGCGTCACCGGCAAGCTCGACAGCTTCGCCCCGTACGCCAAGATCGTCCACGCGGACATCGACCCGGCCGAGATCGGCAAGAACCGCGCCGCCGACGTCCCGATCGTCGGCGACGCCCGCGAGGTCGTCGCCGACCTGGTCCAGGCCGTCCAGGCCGAGCACAGCGAGGGCAACACGGGCGACTACAGCGCCTGGTGGAGCGACCTGAACCGCTGGCGCGAGACCTACCCGCTCGGCTACGACCTGCCGGAGGACGGCAGCCTCTCGCCGCAGCAGGTCATCCAGCGCATCGGACAGCTCGCCCCCGACGACACGATCTTCACCGCGGGCGTCGGCCAGCACCAGATGTGGGCCGCCCACTTCATCGACTACGAGCAGCCGGCCACCTGGCTGAACTCCGGCGGCGCCGGCACGATGGGCTACGCGGTCCCCGCCGCGATGGGCGCCAAGGCCGGCATGCCCGACCGTCCCGTCTGGGCGATCGACGGCGACGGCTGCTTCCAGATGACCAACCAGGAACTCACCACCTGCGCCCTGAACAACATCCCGATCAAGGTCGCCATCATCAACAACGGCGCCCTCGGGATGGTCCGCCAGTGGCAGACCCTCTTCTACAACCAGCGCTACTCCAACACCGTCCTGCACTCCGGCCCGGACGAGCTGAAGGCGAACAGGGGCACCCGCGTCCCCGACTTCGTCAAGCTCTCCGAGGCCATGGGCTGCGTCGCCCTGCGCTGCGAGGACCCGGCCGACCTGGACAAGGTCATCGCCGAGGCCAACGCCATCAACGACCGCCCGGTCGTCGTCGACTTCATCGTCCACGAGGACGCCCAGGTCTGGCCGATGGTCGCCGCCGGCACCTCCAACGACGAGGTCATGGCCGCCCGGGGCGTCCGCCCCGACTTCGGCGACGGCGAAGACGACTGAAGTACGAAGAGCGACAGCGAAAAGGAAGAGACCCCGACATGTCCACCAAGCACACGCTCTCCGTCCTCGTCGAGAACACGCCCGGCATCCTCGCCCGGATCGCCGCCCTGTTCTCCCGTCGCGGCTTCAACATCGACTCGCTCGCCGTCGGCGTCACCGAGCACCCCGACATCTCCCGCATCACCATCGTGGTCAACGTCGAGGGCCTGCCCCTGGAGCAGGTGACCAAGCAGCTCAACAAGCTGGTCAACGTCCTGAAGATCGTCGAACTCGAGCCCAGCGCCGCGATCCAGCGCGAGCTCGTCCTGGTGAAGGTCCGCGCCGACAACGAGACCCGCTCCCAGATCGTCGAGATCGTCCAGCTGTTCCGCGCCAAGACCGTGGACGTCTCGCCCGAGGCCGTCACCATCGAGGCCACCGGTTCGAGTGACAAGCTGGACGCCATGCTCAAGATGCTGGAGCAGTTCGGCGTCAAGGAGCTCGTCCAGTCCGGCACGATCGCCATAGGGCGTGGCGCCCGGTCCATCACGGACCGGTCCCTGCGGTCCCTCGACCGCTCCGCCTGAGCCCTCGTCCGTTCCGCCTGACGAGACCGCACGACCTCCCTTCCCCCGCCCGCCGTACGGTGGGACGCAACACCAGCACACCAAGGAGAATCCCAGTGGCCGAGCTGTTCTACGACGCCGACGCCGACCTGTCCATCATCCAGGGCCGCAAGGTCGCGGTGATCGGTTACGGCAGCCAGGGGCACGCCCACGCGCTGTCGCTCCGTGACTCGGGCGTCGACGTCCGCGTCGGTCTCCACGAGGGCTCCAAGTCCAAGGCCAAGGCCGAGGAGCAGGGCCTGCGCGTGGTCACGCCCGCCGAGGCCGCCACCGAGGCCGACGTCATCATGATCCTCATCCCGGACCCGATCCAGGCCCAGGTCTACGAGGAGTCCATCGCCCCGAACCTGAACGACGGCGACGCCCTCTTCTTCGCGCACGGCTTCAACGTCCGCTTCGGCTTCATCAAGCCCCCGGCCGGCGTCGACGTCGCCCTGGTCGCCCCGAAGGGCCCGGGCCACCTGGTCCGCCGCCAGTACGAGGAGGGCCGCGGCGTCCCCGCGATCGCCGCCGTCGAGCAGGACGCGACCGGCAACGCCTTCGCCCTGGCGCTCTCGTACGCCAAGGCCATCGGCGGCACCCGCGCCGGCGTCATCAAGACCACCTTCACCGAGGAGACCGAGACCGACCTCTTCGGCGAGCAGGCCGTCCTCTGCGGCGGTGCCTCGGCGCTGGTCAAGGCCGGCTTCGAGACCCTGGTCGAGGCCGGCTACCAGCCGGAGATCGCCTACTTCGAGTGCCTGCACGAGCTGAAGCTCATCGTCGACCTCATGTACGAGGGCGGCCTGGAGAAGATGCGCTGGTCCGTCTCCGAGACCGCCGAGTGGGGCGACTACGTCACCGGCCCCCGCATCATCACCGACGCCACCAAGGCCGAGATGAAGAAGGTCCTCACCGACATCCAGGACGGCACCTTCGCCAAGAACTGGATGGACGAGTACCACGGCGGCCTGAAGAAGTACAACGAGTACAAGACCCAGGACGAGCAGCACCTCCTGGAGACCACCGGCAAGGAGCTGCGCAAGCTCATGAGCTGGGTGAACGACGAGGAGGCGTAAGCCTTCGGGGGCGGGGCCGGACGTACTGTCCGGCCCCGTTCCGCATCGTTGGACACGCCGTCCAACACGGACGGGTGATCCTTCCAACGAGGCGCACGAACGGCGCCGACGCACCACTACACTTCTGAACAACATACGCGTCAGGCCCACAGCGTCGTGCGCTTTCACGCGGCAAGCCCCCTCCACCGCCTGCGGCCGTCGGGACGGCCGTCCGCACTGGACCTGTGAGGACTCACGTGAGCTCGAAACCTGTCGTACTCATCGCTGAAGAGCTGTCGCCCGCCACCGTCGACGCGCTGGGCCCGGACTTCGAGATCCGGCACTGCAACGGCGCCGACCGCGCCGAGCTGATCCCCGCCATCGCGGACGTGGACGCGATCCTGGTCCGTTCCGCCACCAAGGTCGACGCCGAGGCCATCGCCGCCGCGCAGAAGCTGCGCGTGGTCGCCCGCGCCGGAGTCGGCCTGGACAACGTCGACGTCTCCGCCGCCACCAAGGCCGGCGTGATGGTCGTCAACGCCCCGACGTCGAACATCGTCACCGCTGCCGAGCTCGCGTGCGGTCTGCTCGTCGCCACCGCGCGCAACATCCCGCAGGCCAACACGGCGCTGAAGAACGGCGAGTGGAAGCGCTCCAAGTACACCGGCGTCGAGCTGAGCGAGAAGACCCTCGGCGTCGTCGGCCTCGGCCGCATCGGCGTCCTGGTCGCCCAGCGCATGTCCGCCTTCGGCATGAAGATCGTCGCGTACGACCCCTACGTGCAGCCGGCCCGCGCCGCCCAGATGGGGGTGAAGCTGCTGACCCTGGACGAGCTCCTGGAGGTCGCGGACTTCATCACCGTCCACCTGCCGAAGACCCCGGAGACCCTCGGTCTCATCGGCGACGAGGCGCTGCACAAGGTCAAGCCCTCCGTCCGCATCGTCAACGCCGCGCGCGGCGGGATCGTGGACGAGGAGGCGCTGTACTCGGCGCTCAAGGAGGGCCGGGTCGCCGGCGCGGGCCTCGACGTGTACGCCAAGGAGCCCTGCACGGACTCCCCGCTCTTCGAGCTCGACCAGGTCGTCTGCACCCCGCACCTCGGCGCCTCCACGGACGAGGCCCAGGAGAAGGCCGGCATCGCCGTCGCCCGCTCGGTGCGCCTGGCGCTCGCCGGCGAGCTGGTCCCGGACGCGGTCAACGTCCAGGGCGGCGTCATCGCCGAGGACGTCAAGCCCGGTCTGCCGCTGGCCGAGAAGCTCGGCCGGATCTTCACCGCCCTCGCGGGCGAGGTCGCGGCCCGGCTCGACGTCGAGGTCTACGGCGAGATCACCCAGCACGACGTGAAGGTGCTCGAACTCTCCGCGCTCAAGGGCGTGTTCGAGGACGTGGTCGACGAGACCGTGTCGTACGTCAACGCCCCGCTGTTCGCGCAGGAGCGCGGTGTCGAGGTGCGCCTGACCACCAGCTCCGAGTCGCCCGACCACCGCAACGTGGTCACCGTGCGCGGCACCCTCGGCAGCGGCGAGGAGGTCTCGGTCTCCGGCACCCTGGCCGGCCCCAAGCACCTCCAGAAGATCGTCGCCGTCGGCGAGTACGACGTGGACCTGGCGCTCGCCGACCACATGGTCGTCCTGCGCTACGAGGACCGCCCGGGCGTCGTCGGCACGGTCGGCCGCATCCTCGGCGAGGCCGGTCTGAACATCGCCGGCATGCAGGTCTCCCGCGCGGAGGAGGGCGGCGAGGCGCTCGTCGTGCTCACCGTGGACGACACCGTCCCGCCGGCGGTCCTCTCGGAGATCTCGGCGGAGATCGGCGCCAACTCGGCCCGCTCGGTCAACCTGATCTGACGCACGGCCCCCGCACCACCCCGTACCCGGCCGCTGGACGACCGTCCAGCGGCCGGGTGCAGTGCTGTCATGGGGCACGAGGAAGACCTGCTCGAAGGTGCCAAGCACCGTCTCCTGGAGACGGGGTGCGGGCGGACCACGCCCCGCGACGCCGTCGCCGCCTCGGGCACCGACCCCGCCTCCACCGGCCACCACTACGGCTCCGGGGACGCCCTGCTCCAGCATGCGTTCCTCGCCGTCATCAAGGAATGGGGCGAGCGTGTCGGCCCCGTAGAAACCGGCGAGGTCCGACGAGAGCTGCCGACCGGCCCGTACCGGCGCTTCCACACCGTCCAGGAGCAGGTCATCGACGCGGCGGAGGCGAGCCGTCCCGTCGGGAAGCTCCAGACCGAGGTCGTCACCCGCCTCGACGACGAGAAGCTCCGCGATGCGATCAAGGAGCCCCGGCGCGAGAGCCACCTCGGCACCGACCCCGAGACGGGCCCGGAAAGGCCCACACGATCGGCCCCCTCTGCCAGGCCCGCCCGACGGGCGTGATGATCCGGTGGATGATCCACCCGAACACGGCCCCGACCGCGGACGACCTCACTGAGGACCTCAAAGTGCTGACGAAAGAGTGAGACTGACGTCTCGTCACCATCGTCCCGGGCCCGCCCCCACGCGGGCCCGGGACGACATGTCTACGGCTCCGTGGGGAGTAGCCAGCTGACGACGGCGCGCACGCCGCCGGAGAGCGCGGCGGCAAGCAGGGTGAGCCAGACGGGGGGACGGAGCCGGTTCGACGTGCGGCGCTTCATGCGGAACTCCATGGGACGGACCTCCAGGTGGTCCGGGCCGCGGAGCGGGGCGAGCGGAGACGCTGGAGGGGTGCGGACTGTGCTGAGGGACGCGCGTGGCGCCATGCGCGCACGGTGAGGATGTCGACGGGGGTGGTGGCCTGCACGGCCATCGCCCCCGTGGCAGGTCAGGGAGCGTCCGCGTCGATCCCGAGCATGTCTGTGTACGTGCCGAGGAGTGCCACCAGTTGGGTGGTCGGCAGGCTGTGCAGCCTCTGGACGTTCATGCCGAGGATGAGGTTCCCATCGGTCGGCGGGCGGGGGCTGGGCATCGGGGCGCCCGGGAGGTTCTCGTCCGTCGGGGCGTGGACCCGTCCGAATCGGTCGCGGTGGAGGACCAGGGCTTCGACGAGCCATTCGATCAGGTACATGCCCCGGCGGGGGTTGCTGGACAGGCCCCGCTGGAGGTACTGGGCCAGGGCCTCCCCCTCGACCGGGCCGTCGGCGAGTGCCGCCCGGGCGGCCTGGGCGGACCAGTGGTCCTTGAAGAGACCGTGCAGCAGGAGGCGTCCTCGGGTGTGATCCTCGGGACGCACCTCCGCCCAGGCGAGGCCGGCGGCGCTGGCCGAGTACCTGCCACGCGCGCCGTCCAGCAGGCCGACGGTGCCGAAGAAGCGCAGGCATTCGGTCACGGTCTCGCCACCAAGGCGGACCTCGGTGGCGACCTGTGAGCTCTTCACCACGAGCCGGGAGGGGCCGCTGAGCCGAATGGCGGCCAGGAGCACATTCTCCTGAGGCCGCATGCCGGTCCGGTTCGTGGGCAGTGCGCGCTCGGGGATCGCATCACTCGGATGGGACACGGAACTCCTCCTTCAGGTCCTTGGCGGCCACGATGAATGCCGCCATGGGAACACCAGTTCTTATTTGCCGGAACAAGCCCGGATCTGAATGGCGTAGTCGATTGCGTCCCGCTAGAATGACTACGCGTCAAAACGGTTTTGGATAGATCGAAATGTTTTGCGCATCGAGCACCGTCGGTGGCCGCCGACGGTGCTCAGCGCTTTCGGGAAGCGTTCGGTCTCAGGTGCCCTCTCCGTCCTGGTTCCGGGCGATCGTGTAGACGCCGGGCCTCTTCCGAATCACCGCGCCCTTCTTCTTCAGGCGGCTCAGCTCGGCGTGCACGTTTCCCGGGGGGGTGTCGGGGCGCCGCTCCTGAACGTGGGCGACGATCTCTCCGGCCGTCGCCTCTTCCCGGTCGGCCAGGAAGCTCCGTACGACTTCGGCCACGGTTGTCTTGGCTGTCCGGGAGCCGTGTTCCGGCGATGTGGAGAACAGCTCGTCCTGACCGCCGTGTTGCGGCGGGACAAGGTCCGCGAGGCGGCTTTCGACAGCTCCGAGTGCCTTCTCCGACGCCGATACCCGCAGGGTGGCCTCGTCGAGTTTGATCATCGCCGTGCGCATCAGCTCTTCGGCGTCTCGCCGCATGCCCACTTGCAGCTCCAGTAGCTGGCGCAGTAGGTGGGCGCTCGATAGCAGGTAACTCCTGTCGATCATCGCTTTCCTCCTTTCATTCCGAGACGGACGATAGCGACTCGGCAAACCTGCAAGGTTCGCCGGCATGCGTGTTGGCCGCGACTTCTCACGGGTGGGGCTTGGAATCCCTTGTGCGAGCGGGAATCTTCGGGATGTCCGACCCGTCTGGCGAATTCGGGTGAATTCTGGCAGCGGCCTTGACGTCGCCTCTCCGGGCGCCACAGAACGGCGTTCGGTGGGGCACGGTTAGGGGTCGGACCCGCTCTTGGCCAACAAGGTGGTCGTGGGGGCCTGGAGCGCGCGGCCGATGTCCGTGTGGGCCCGCGGCTTGCCTTCGTTGCCTGGATGGGAGCCCTGCCAGCCCGCAGTTCGATGGACCTAGCCGCTAGAGCCGGGCCGACTTCAGGGACATGTGGAGCAGCAGCCGGTCCTCGCCGTCGTCCAGGTCCAGGCCGGTGAGCTGCTCCACCCGGGAGAGCCGGTAGTAGAGGGTCTGCCGGTGGATGCCCAGGGCCGCCGCCGTGCGTCCCGCCTGGCCCGCGTGGTCGAGGTACGCCTCGGCCGTGCGGGCCAGTTCCGTGTGGGCGGGGGCGAGCAGCGGCGCGACGACCGGGTCGACCTCGGGGTGGTAGAGCGCCGCCAGGAGCCGGTACGGGCCGATGGCCGCCCACTCCGCGACCGGGCCCAGCCTCGGCTGCGCCGTCGCGGCGCGGGCCGCCGTGCTCGCCTCCCGCCAGGCCGCCGGGAGCTCCGCGAGGCCCCGGCGGGGGGTGGCGACCCCGGCCGGCGCGTCGCCCCGCAGCCGCTCGGCGGCCGAGCGGGCGGGGGAGGGGTCCTCGGCCGTGCGCAGCCGTACGAGGACGGCGAGGGACGCGGCGTCCGGGAGCGCGGTGACCGCCGCCGCGCCGGGGACGGCCCGTACCGAGGGGGTCTCGCCCTGCCACGGGGTCACGCAGACGACGGCGTGCAGCCCGTCCGCGCCGGGCCCCAGGGCCGCCCGCAGCGCCGCGACGGCCATGTCGCTCTGCCAGCCTCGCCCGGCGGTCAGGGCCGCGGCGAACTCGCGCGAGAGGTCGGCGCCCGCCCGCTCCTCGTCGGCGAGGAGCCCGCCGATCCGGGCGGCCACCTCCATGGCCGCCGCCAGCCGCTCGGGCGCGGGGCCCGGCTCGGCGTCGAGCAGCCACACGTACCCGAGGACGACGCCCCGATGGCGTACGGGCAGGCAGATCCGGTCCCGGAAGACGCCCGCGTCCGGGGAGGCGGGGATGCGGACCGGGCCCTCCGCCCGGGTGATGCCGAAGCCCTCGAACCAGGCGCGGACCGCCGGGGTGGACCGCCGGGTCAGGATCGACCGCGTCCGGACCGGGTCCATGGCGGTGTCGTCGTCGCTGTCGTGGGCGCCGAAGGCGATCAGGCCGAAGTCGCGGTTCTCCAGGGTCGCCGGGGCCCCGAGGAGCGCGGAGATCTCGTCCACCAGGTCTTGGTAATCGGCCTTCACGGCGCCATTCTCGCACCCTCTCAGACAGATGTATGAGGAGCGGGCCACGGATGCGTGACAGCTGTAGGTGGCGGACGATCGGAGCGATTCGTAGGTTTCACAGTGGTTATCCGTGCTGTTCCGGTTGGTTCTCTTCGCCCTGGTACGGCCCCGTTCTACCCTTGCCCTCTGGAGGTGCCCCGTGCTGGGTCCCGTGATCCTCGCCGCGTCGCGCAGCGACAAGATGCGCCGTTTCGTGTCGGCCGCGCCCGGGACGAAGCAGGTCGTGGCACGCTTCATCGCCGGCGAGACCGTGGACGACGTCGTCCCGATCGTCCGGGAGCTGAGCGAGCGCGGCCTGGAGGTCACCCTCGACGTCGTCGGCGAGGACATCACCACCGTCGAGCAGTCGCACGCCGCCCGGGACGCCTACCTGGAGCTGATCGGCCGCCTGAAGGAGCTGGGCCTCGGCGAGCGCGCCGAGATGTCCGTGAAGCTGTCGATGTTCGGCCAGTCGCTCGACGACGGGCACGCGCTGGCGCTCGCCAACGTCCGGCCCGTCGTCGAGGCCGCCGCCGGGATCGGCACCACCGTCACCCTGGACGCCGAGGACCACACCACCCTCGACTCGATGTTCGCCATCCACGAGGAGCTGCGGAAGGACTTCCCGCAGACCGGCTGCGTCATCCAGGCCTACCTCTTCCGCACCGAGGACGACGCCCGCCGCCTGGCCGCGAACGGCTCCCGCGTCCGGATCGTGAAGGGCGCCTACAAGGAGCCCGCCTCCGTCGCGATCCAGGACAAGCCGGAGATCGACAAGGCGTACGTCCGGATCACGAAGATCCTGATGGAGGGCAAGGGCTACCCGATGATCGGGTCCCACGACCCCCGCCTGATCTCCGTCGGCCAGGAGCTGGCCCGCCGCGCCGGGCGCAAGCCGGACGAGTACGAGTTCCAGATGCTGTACGGCATCCGCAGCGAGGAGCAGAACCGCCTCGCCGCCGAGGGGCACCGCATGCGCGTCTACACCGCGTACGGCACCGACTGGTACGGCTACTTCATGCGCCGCCTGGCGGAGAAGCCGGCCAACCTCCTCTTCTTCGTCCGCTCCATCCTCACCAAGGGCTGAGCCCCACCACCCCTCCGAAGGAGTACAGAGACTCATGGACGCTGTGACCCAGGTCCCCACTCCCGTCAACGAGCCGGTGCACGGCTACGCCCCCGGCTCCCCCGAGCGCGCCCGTCTGGAGCTCAAGCTCAAGGAGCTGGCCGAGAACCCGCGCGAGCTGCCGATGACCATCGGCGGCGTGAAGCGCCCGGGCGGCGGCGAGGAGTTCGAGGTCGTCCAGCCGCACAACCACCGGGCCGTCATCGGCACCTTCCGGGGCGCCACCCGGCAGGACGCGCAGGACGCGATCGACGCCGCCCTGGCCGCCGCCCCGGCCTGGCGCGCGATGTCCTTCGACGACCGCGCCGCGATCATCCTGCGCGCCGCCGAGCTGCTCGCCGGCCCGTGGCGCGAGACGCTGGCCGCGTCCACCATGCTCGGCCAGTCCAAGACCGCCCAGCAGGCCGAGATCGACACCCCGTGCGAGCTCGTCGACTTCTGGCGCTTCAACGTGGCGTACGCCCGCCAGATCCTGGCCGAGCAGCCCCCGGCCAACTCCCCGGGCGTCTGGAACCGTCTGGACCACCGCCCGCTCGAGGGCTTCGTCTACGCGATCACGCCGTTCAACTTCACGGCCATCGCGGGCAACCTGCCCACCGCCCCCGCCCTCATGGGCAACGTGGTGGTCTGGAAGCCGTCCCCGACGCAGACCCACGCCGCCGTGCTCCTCATGGAGCTCCTGGAGGAGGCCGGCCTGCCCAAGGGCGTCATCAACCTGGTGACCGGCGACGGCATCGCCGTCTCCGAGGTGGCCCTGAACCACCGCGACCTGGCCGGCATCCACTTCACCGGCTCGACCAAGACCTTCCAGCACCTGTGGAAGACGGTCGGCAACAACATCGAGAACTACCGCTCGTACCCGCGGATCGTCGGCGAGACCGGCGGCAAGGACTTCGTCGTCGCCCACCCCAGCGCCGACCGCGCCGTCCTGAAGACCGCGCTGACCCGCGGCTCCTTCGAGTACCAGGGCCAGAAGTGTTCCGCGTCCTCGCGCGCGTACGTCCCGGCCTCGATCTGGAACGACGGCTTCAAGGAGGAGTTCGCGGCCGAGGTCGACGGCATCACCATGGGTGACGTCACCGACCTGTCGAACTTCATCGGCGCCGTCATCGACGACCGCTCGTTCGCCAAGAACAAGGCGGCGATCGACCGCGCCAAGTCCGACCCGAGCTGCACGATCGTCGCCGGCGGCACCTACGACGACTCGGTGGGCTGGTTCGTCCGCCCGACCGTCATCGAGTGCACCGACCCGGAGAACGAGGTCTTCACGACCGAGTACTTCGGCCCGATCCTCGCGGTGCACGTCTACGACGACGAGAAGTACGACGAGATGCTGACCCAGATGGAGTCGGTCTCGGACTACGCGCTCACCGGCTCGGTCATCGCCAACGACCGCGCCGCCGCCGCGTACACGATGGAGAAGCTCCGCTACGCCGCGGGCAACTTCTACATCAACGACAAGTCGACCGGCGCCGTCGTCGGCCAGCAGCCCTTCGGCGGCGGCCGCGCCTCCGGCACCGACGACAAGGCCGGTGCCCCGCAGAACCTGATGCGCTGGACGCTGACCCGCGCCATCAAGGAGACGCTGGTCCCGCCGACCGAGTACGGCTACCCGCACATGGGCTGACGCCCCCGGCCGCGCGAGCGGCCCCTGCCCCTGCCCCCCGGGCAGGCCCCCGACACCGCCCCCGACCCCGGTCCCCCAACCGAGGCCGGGGGCGGTTCCCCTTCCCGGGTCCCGCGGCGCGTCCCGTCACGGACCGGCTCTGGCCGTATGAGCATTCCTCTGACTAGAGTCAGAGAATGAATGGCACGGAGATCGACCGGGTACGGCGGTTCAACCGCACCGTCACCGAACGGGTGGGCGTGCTTCACGACCACTACCTGGGCCGTGACCGGCCCGTCGGCGAGGCCCGGCTGCTGTGGGAGATCGGCGAGCGGGGCCAGGACGTGCGGCGGTTGCGCGAACGCCTCGGGCTCGACTCGGGCTACGTCAGCCGGCTGCTGCGCTCTCTGGAGACGGACGGCCTGGTGACGGTGGAACCGCAACCCCGGGACAGGCGGGTGCGTACCGTCCGGCTCACCGACGCGGGCCGTGCGGAGCGCGCCACGCTGGACCGCCGCAGCGACGAGCTGGCCGGCTCCCTCCTGGAGCCGCTCAACACCGCCCAGCGCGTCCGGCTGGTGACCGCCATGGCCGAGGTCGACCGCCTGCTGACCGCCGGGACGGTCGCGCTGGACGCGGTCGACCCGGACCACCCCGACGCCCGGCACTGCCTGCGGTCCTACTACACCGAGCTGCAGGAGCGCTTCGAGACCGGTTTCGACCCCGCGCGGAGCCTGCTGCCCGACGCCGGCGAACTCCGGCCGCCGCGCGGCCTTTTCCTGGTCGCCCGGCTGCACGGCGAGCCCGTCGGCTGCGCGGGCCTGAAGCTGCCGTCCGGCGCCCCGGCCGAGGTCAAACGCATGTGGGTCGCGCCCCACACCCGGGGCCTCGGCCTCGGCCGCCGGTTCCTGTCCGAGCTGGAGGCCCGGGCCGCCCGGCACGGCCGTGACGTACTGCGTCTGGACACCAACAAGACCCTCGACACCGCGATCGGCCTGTACCTCTCCCACGGCTTCGAGGAGGTCCCCGCCTTCAACGACGAGCCGTACGCCCACCACTGGTTCGAGAAGCGGATCACCCCGGCGCCGCCGGAGTAGGGGTTCCGGCGCGCTCCTTCCGGGAGGCGCCCCGCGGGCCCGCGCCGGGACACGGATGACGACCGCGGTGCCGCGGCCGGACAATTCGCTTTCGGGGGCCGGCCCGGCGTGGAAGGCTGAGGCCCATGATCGTGAGGACCGCGCCCACCCATGAGGTCGGAGCCGCCCGGCTCCGTTCCGTACGCGAGATGCTCGACCTCGCCTTCGAGGGGGACTTCGACGACGAGGACTGGGACCACACCCTCGGCGGCGTCCACGCCTGGATCGAGGACGAGCGGGGGATCGCCGCCCACGGCGCCGTCGTCATGCGGCGGCTGCTCCACGGGGGCCGTTCGCACCGCGTCGGGTACGTGGAGGGGGTCGCCGTCCGGGCCGGTCTGCGCCGCCGGGGGCTCGGCGGGGCGGTCATGGCCGAGCTGGAGCGGGTGATCGACGGGGCGTACGCCTTCGGGGCGCTCTCCGCCTCGGACGCGGGCGCCGCCCTCTACCGGGGGCGCGGCTGGCAGCTCTGGGAGGGACGCGTCGAGGCGTTCACGCCCGGCGGGATCGTCCGCCTCCCGGAGGAGGAGGGCGGCGTCTTCCTGCGCCCGGCGGCGGGGCGGGACCTGCCGGACCCCGCCGTCCCGCTCGTCTTCGACCGGCGGGACGGCGACATCACGTGACCTGACGGGAAGGAGACGCGGCGGCGCGTCAGGCCCCGCCGCGCCCTCGGCCGCCGGGCGTGCCCGGCCCGGTCCGGTGAGCCGGTAGGAGCGGCGGCCCGGCCCGCGCTCGGCGGCGTGGAACCCGGCCTCTACCGGACCGGCCTCCTCCGGGCGGTTCGGGACGGGTGGAAGGCAACACAGGCAGGGGCGCCGGTCAGACCGCGACGAGCATCTTCCCCACGTTCTCGCCCCGCAGCATCCCCAGGAACGCGTCCACGACGCGCGCGAAGCCCTCCACCACCGTCACGTCGAGCGGCAGCGAGCCGTCGCGCAGACGCGGGGCGACGAGGTCGTACAGCTCCTCCTGCGCGTCCGTGTGGTCGCCGACGAGGAAGCCTTCGAGCCGGATGCTCTTCCCGACCGGGTCGAAGAGGTTGCGCGGGGCCGGCGGGGGGCTGAGAGCGAGTGGTACCGGCCCACCGCGCCCACCCAGGCGATCCGGCCGCGCGGGCGCAGCGAGCCGATCGCGGCCTCCAGGTGCTCGCCGCCCACCCCTTCGAGCGCCGCGTCGATCCCGTCGGGCGCGGCCTCCGCGAGCAGCTCCGCCACCGGTCCGTCGTGGTGGTCGAAGGCCGCGTCGAAGCCGACCTCCTCCGTCAGGTACGCCACCCTGCGCGCCGAACCCGCGCTGCCCGCCAGGCGCCCCGCGCCGAGCAGCCGGGCGAGCCGCCCCGCCGCCGTTCCCACCCCGCCGGCCGCCGCCGACACGAAAAGCCGATGGGACGGGCGGTCTGACGGACGGTGATCATGGTGTCGTGCGTCATGCCGTCGACCGTAGGAGGCGGGCGACGGGCCGGGCAGGGGGTGGCGTCGATGCCTCCGGGGGATCCATGAAAGCCGTTCATGGACGCAGGTGGGAGCGGACGCGACACCCCCGCGACGAGCGTCCGTGCGCAGGTGCGCGGACGCACGAACACGCAGGTACACACGAAGGGACGGCGCCGCGCATGGACGGGTCGGGGAACACGGCCGCCGATCCGGCCCCGCACGAGCTCCGCGTCCTCGTCGCCGCCGGGCGCGAGCGCGGCTTCTCGGCCGCCGCCGTCGCCCTCGGCACGACCCGGTCCGCCGTCTCGCACTCGGTGCGCCGCAGCGAACGCAAGCTGGGCGCCGTCCTCTTCGAGCGCGGCCGGACCGGCGCCGTCCCGACCCCCGCCGGGGAGCGGGCCCTCGGGTACGCCCGGCGGGTGCTGCGGCTCCTGGAGGTGATGGCCGCCGAGGTGTGCGCCACGAGGGCGGACGCCCCGGCCGTCCCCGCAGGACCGCTGCGGATCGCGGCCTTCCGCAGCGCCGCCCTGCACCTGCTGCCCCGCGCCCTGGGGCGGCTCGCGGAGCGGCACCCGGAGGTCGTGCCGGAGGTGCGGATCGTACGGGAGGTGGGGCGCGGCACGGCCGGCGAAGTCCCCGACGGGCGGGCCGACCCGGCGATCGCGACGCTCGGCACCACCTCGCCGGTGCCGCCGGAGCTGGTCGGCGGCGTCCTCCTGGAGGAGGGGTACGCCCTGGTGCACCCGGCCGGGCACCCGGCGCCGCGCACGCTCCCGCTGGCCGACTGGACGGAGAACTGCACCTCGTACACCCGGGAGTGGCGGGCCGGGCAGGAGTGGCTGCCGCCCGCGACCGTGGAGGCCGAGGACGACGGAGCGGTGCTCTCGATGGTGGACACCGGCTTCGGGATGGCCGTGATGCCGGAGCTCTCCCTGGTCGGAGCACCGTCCTCGGTGCGGATCACCGATCTCGGACCGGACCGCCCGACGCGGTCGGTGGGCTACGTCACCACGCCCGAGCCGGCCCCTTCCCCCGCCGTGCGGGCCCTGATCCGGGAGCTGCGGGCCGTCGCGGAGTGACCCTCGGTGCCCCGCCGTCTCAGATAGTAGGAAGTCCGAGTAATTGTGGAGACAGATGCGGCGGCCTGCCCTAGCTTTGTAGGAGCCGAACGTCTCGCTTCATCAGCGAATGGCGGTCGAGAGCGCGACGCCTCGTGCGGGCAACCCCCGCGGCGGCGCTCCCCGCCCCTTCCGGCGCCTTCGATCACCACTGATCCCCGCACGTCACCGACCGCTCCCGGTCTCCGGCCCCACCGGCCGCGAACCAGCGCCGGTCCCGCACGTCGCAGATCTCCGCACGCCGGATCACCACTGATCTCGAGGAGTCGATCCCCATGGCACCCGTCGCCGCCCAGGCCGCCCGCCGCGTCCGCCACTCCGCCGCCCGTCCCGCCGACGAGGCCCGCCAGAACGCCGCCGCCGCTCTCCAGCGCGCCCTCGACCGCCGTGACAACGGCGGCTCCACCGGCCACTGAACCGCGCCGCCCCCTTCGGACGTTCGTCCACATGGTGGACGTTACGTGTCAGACGATGGGACGACCAGTAGGGTGCCGACATGTCTCACAGCATCGATCTCGCAGTCATCCCCGGCGACGGCATCGGCCAGGAGGTCGTGGCCCAGGGCCTCAAGGTCCTCTCGGCCGTCCTTCCCCAGGACGTGAAGCTGGAGACCGAGGAGTACGACTTCGGCGCCAAGCGCTACCACGCCACCGGTGAGACCCTCACCGACGCCGACCTCGACTCCCTCAAGAAGCACGACGCCATCCTGCTGGGCGCCATCGGCGACCCGTCGGTGCCCTCCGGCGTCCTGGAGCGCGGCTTCCTCCTGAAGCTCCGCTTCGCCTTCGACCACCACGTGAACCTGCGTCCCTCGAAGCTGCTCCCCGGCGTGGCCACCCCGCTCGCCGGACAGCCCGAGATCGACTTCGTCGTGGTCCGCGAGGGCACCGAGGGCCCGTACACCGGCAACGGCGGCACCATCCGCAAGGGCACCCCGCACGAGGTCGCCACCGAGGTCTCGGTCAACACCGCCTTCGGCGTCGAGCGCGTGGTCCGGGACGCCTTCGCCCGCGCCCAGGCCCGCCCGCGCAAGAAGCTCACGCTGGTCCACAAGAACAACGTGCTGACCTTCGCCGGCCACCTCTGGACGGACACCTTCCACCGCGTGGCCGCCGAGTTCCCCGAGGTCACCACCGACTACCTGCACGTCGACGCCGCGACGATCTTCCTCGTCACCGACCCGGCCCGCTTCGACGTGATCGTCACCGACAACCTCTTCGGCGACATCATCACCGACCTCGCCGCGGCCGTCTCCGGCGGCATCGGCGTCGCCGCCTCGGGCAACATCAACCCGAGCCGCGACTTCCCGTCCATGTTCGAGCCGGTCCACGGCTCCGCGCCGGACATCGCGGGCCAGGGCAAGGCCGACCCCACGGCCACCGTCCTCTCCGTCGCCCTCCTCCTGCGCCACCTCGGTCACGAGACCGAGGCCGCCCGCGTCGAGGAGGCCGTCGCCGCCGACCTCACCGAGCGCGGCGACGCCGTCCGCACCACGGACGAGATCGGCGACGCGCTCGCCGCGCGAGTAGCGAGCTGACCCGCGCCGACTGACACCAGACAGCAGCCGCCGGGTCGCACAGCGCCCGGCGGCTGTCCCATGCGCGGCCGCGGGGTGCGCACCCTCCAAGAACCCCGGACCGCGTCAGCCCGTTTCACGCACCGCCCCCCACGCGCGATAATCGAACGTGGGGCCGCGGCATACGGGCACGGTCGGACGTCCACCTCGTCAGGGACAGCAGTCTCCGGCAGCGACGTGCGCGCGCGGTCCCCTCCCCACGACCGGTGAAGGACACGCACTCATGACGACGCCCACGATCGAGCTCAAGCCCTCCTCCAGCCCGCTGTCCGACGCGGAGCGCGAGGCGATCCTGGCCAGCCCGGGATTCGGCCGGCACTTCACCGACCACATGGTCACCATCCGGTGGACCGAGGGCCGCGGCTGGCACGACGCCCAGCTCGTCCCGTACGGCCCGCTCGCGCTCGACCCGGCCACCAACGTCCTGCACTACGCGCAGGAGATCTTCGAGGGCCTGAAGGCCTACCGCCGCCCCGACGGCTCGGTCGCCAGCTTCCGCCCCGACGCCAACGCCCGCCGCTTCCAGGCCTCCGCCCGCCGTCTGGCCATGCCCGAGCTGCCCGTCGAGGCCTTCGTCGAGGCCTGCGACGTCCTCGTCCGGCACGACAAGGCGTGGGTCCCGGAGCACGGCGGCGAGGCCTCGCTCTACCTGCGCCCGTTCATGATCGCGACCGAGGTCGGCCTGGGCGTCCGCCCCGCGAACGAGTACCTCTTCGTCGTCATCGCCTCCCCGGCCGGCCCGTACTTCCCCGGCGGCGTGAAGCCCGTCTCCATCTGGCTCTCCGAGAACCGCGTCCGCGCCGTCCCCGGCGGCGTCGGCGACGCCAAGACCGGCGGGAACTACGCCGCCTCCCTGCTCGCGCAGGCCGAGGCCGCGGCCAGGGGCTGCGACCAGGTCGCCTACCTCGACGCCGTCGAGCACAAGTGGGTCGAGGAGCTCGGCGGCATGAACCTGTACTTCGTGTACGGCGACAAGCTGGTCACCCCCACCCTCACCGGCTCGCTGCTCGCCGGCATCACCCGCGACTCGCTGCTCAAGCTCGCCGCCGACCTGGGCCTGGAGCCCGAGGAGGGCCGCGTCTCCATCGACCAGTGGCAGGCCGACAGCGAGAACGGCACCCTGACCGAGGTCTTCGCCTGCGGCACCGCCGCCGTCATCACCCCGGTCGGCACGGTCAAGTCCGAGCGGGGCGAGTGGACCCAGTCCGGTGGCGAGCCCGGCGCGGTCACGATGAAGCTGCGCGAGGCGCTCCTCGCAGTCCAGACCGGCCGGGCCGAGGACACCCACGGCTGGATGCACGAGCTGGGCTAGCCGTTACGGCTCCACCCGCAGCGGGGTCTCCGAGGCCGTCACGGTCGCGGGGGCCCCGCTCGGCGTCAGTGCGGCGTACAGCGCGCCGCCCACGATCCCCGAGAACACGAAGCTGCAGTCGATCCCGCCCGTCAGGGCGAGCAGCGGCCCCTCGTAGAGCGGCGTCGACACCGCGGCCAGGCCGACCGCCGCGCCGATCGCCCAGGAGGCGGTGGCGCGCGGGTGCCAGCCCGCCGAGAACCAGTAGATCCCGCCGCGCGCACGCCGGTTGTAGACCTGGAGCGCCTCCGGGTCGTAGACGCCCCCGCAGCGCGCGTGCCCGATCAGGATGATCACCGCCCACGGCGTGCCGATCGCGGTGAGCAGCAGCACGAACGAGGTCATCGCGGTCTGCGCGTCCGAGGCGAAGTGGCCGAGGAAGACGAAGGCCGTGGCCACCGCCGCGACCACGAGCGTGGCGCGCGCCCGGGTGGCCCGGGGCAGGATCGCGTCCAGGTCGAGCCCCATGGAGTACAGCATCAGACCGGCGTTGCCGACGGTGCCGGCCGTGGCCGCGACGAGCAGCGGCACCAGGTACCAGCCGGGCGAGGCGGCGACGAGCGGACCGGCGTAGTCGAGCGCCCCGCGGGCCGCGAGCGCCGTGTACGTGCCGAAGAGCTGCGGGACGAGCAGGCCCACGACCAGGCCCAGACAGGTCGCCCGCCACACGGTCCGGGTGCCGTACCGCTCGGGGGAGACGTACCGCGTGTAGTCGCCGAGCAGGGTGATGAAGGCGACCGGCCCGCTGAGCCCCGCCGCCACCGCCGAGAGCAGCCAGGTCGGCCAGAAGGAGCCCAGGAGGTACGGGGTGTCCGGCACCGCCGCCGTCGTGAAGTCCCCGGCGTACGCGGCCAGGCCGACGGCGAGGAGCACGGTCATGCCGACCGCGAGCGCCTTGCTCAGCCGCAGCAGCAGCCGGTAGCCGTACACCGCGCCGACCACCGTGCAGGCGGCGAGCAGGGCGTAGACGACGGCGTGGGCGCCGCCGCCCGTCGGCAGGCCGACGAGCCGGGCGAGGGTCCCCACCACGACGTCGCCGCCGATCCAGAGGGTCAGGGCGGTGTAGCCGAGCGAGAGCAGCAGCCCCACCACCGAGCCGACGAGCCGGCCGCGGACGCCGAAGAAGGCGCCGGAGGAGGTGGAGAGGTTGGTCGCGGTGCGCAGGGAGACCAGCGCGAGCGGGGCGGTGACCGCGACGCCGACGAGGGTGCCGGTGACGACGGAGGTCACCGAGGCCCACAGGCCCAGGCCGAAGGAGACGGGGAGCCAGCCGAAGACGATCACCCCCAGGCAGAGGTTGGAGCCGAGCAGGATCGAGACGAGGTCGCGGGGGCCGCTGGTGCGTTCGGCCTCGGGGATGGTGTCGACTCCGCGCTGTTCTATCGGCATGACGCCTCCTGGGGAGCTGAGAGGGGAGGGGGAGGGGGGCTGAGAGGGGGAGCTGAACGAGCGGCTTTTAGAGTGGCGCTCAATGTGACCTGTGCCCGTACCCCGCGTCAATGCTTGGAACCCGGCGTCTCAACATTTAGAGTGTCGCTCAAACAGGAGGTGTTTGGGACGTGCGACTGACTCCCACGGAACGCGACCGGCTGCTGCTCTTCGGCGCCGCCGAGCTCGCCCGGGCCCGCCGGGCCCGCGGACTGCGGCTCAACGTGCCCGAGGCGACCGCGCTCGTCGCGGACACGGTCTGCGAGGCCGCCCGCGACGGCAAGCGACTCGCCGAGGCGATCGAGGCCGCCCGCTCGGTCCTCGGCCCCGACGACGTCCTCCCCGGCGTCGCCGACGTGGTCACCGAGATCCACGTCGAGGCCGTCTTCGACGACGGCTCCCGCCTCGCGGTCGTCTCCGACCCGATCGGCGGGGGCGGCCTCGGCCCGGACGCGCCCGGCGCGTTGCGCCCCGGCCCGGGCCACCCGGAGACCGACCCCGCGCTCACCCTGCACGTACGGAACACCGCGACCGTCCCCGTCAGCGTCACCTCCCACTTCCACTTCTTCGAGGTCAACCCGCGCCTCGACTTCGACCGGGCCGCCGCCTACGGCATGCGGCTCGCCATCCCGGCCGGCGCCTCCTTCCGCTTCGACCCGGGCGGCGAGGCCGAGGTGGGGCTCGTGCCGATCGGCGGCGCCCGCGTCGCCATCGGCTTCGCGGGCCTGGTCGACGGCCCGCTGGACGCGCCCGGAGCCAAGGAGGAGGCCCTGCGGCGCGCGGCGGCCTGCGGCTACCTGGGCGTGGCGGTGGACGGGACGACCGACGAGAAGGGCGGAGACAACTGATGGACCCCTACGAGTACGCATCCGTCCACGGCCCCCGCGCCGGCGATCGCGTCGTCCTCGGCGACTCCGGCCTCGTCGTCCGGGTCGAGTCGGACTCCCAGAAGCCGGGCGACGAGTTCCTCGCCGGCTTCGGCAAGACCGCCCGCGACGGACTCCACCTCAAGGCCGCGGCCGTCCGCGAGACCTGCGACGTCGTCATCAGCAACGTCCTGGTCATCGACGCCGTGCAGGGCGTCCGCAAGGTGTCGATCGGCATCCGCGAGGGCCGCATCCACGCCATCGGCCGGGCCGGCAACCCCGACACCCTCGACGGCGTCGACGTCGTCGTCGGCACCGGCACCTCGATCGTCTCCGGCGAGGGCCTCATCGCCACCGCCGGAGCCGTCGACACCCACGTCCACCTCCTCTCGCCCCGGATCATGGAGGCCTCCCTGGCCTCCGGCGTCACCACCGTCATCGGCCAGGAGTTCGGCCCCGTCTGGGGCGTCGGCGTCAACTCGCCCTGGGCCCTCAGGCACGCCTTCAACGCCTTCGACGCCTGGCCCGTCAACATCGGCTTCCTCGCCCGCGGCTCGTCCTCCGACGGCGCCCCCCTGGTCGAGGCCCTGGCCGAGGGCGGCGCGTCCGGCTTCAAGGTCCACGAGGACATGGGCGCCCACACCCGCGCCCTGGACACCGCCCTGCGGGTCGCCGAGGAGCACGACGTGCAGGTCGCGCTGCACAGCGACGGCCTCAACGAGTGCCTCTCCGTGGAGGACACCCTCAGGGTCCTGGAGGGGCGCACGATCCACGCCTTCCACATCGAGGGCTGCGGCGGCGGACACGTCCCCAACGTCCTGAAGATGGCGGGCGTGCCGAACGTCATCGGCTCCTCCACCAACCCCACCCTGCCCTTCGGCCGCGACGCGGTCGCCGAGCACTACGGGATGATCGTCTCCGTCCACGACCTGAAGACCGACCTGCCCGGCGACGCCGCCATGGCGCGCGACCGGATCCGGGCCGGGACGATGGGCGCGGAGGACGTCCTGCACGACCTCGGCGCGATCGGGATCACCTCCTCCGACGCGCAGGGGATGGGAAGGGCCGGCGAGACCGTACGCCGGACCTTCGCCATGGCCGGGAAGATGAAGGCCGAGCTGGGCCCCCTGGAGGGCGACGGCGCGCACGACGACAACGCGCGCGTGCTGCGCTACATGGCCAAGCTGACCATCAACCCGGCGATCGCCCACGGCCTCGCGCACGAGATCGGCTCGATCGAGGCCGGCAAGCTCGCCGACATCGTGCTGTGGCGGCCCGAGTTCTTCGGCGCCAAGCCGCAGCTGGTGCTCAAGGCGGGCTTCCCCGCGTACGGGGTCGTGGGCGATCCCAACGCCGCCACCGACACCTGCGAACCGCTCGTCCTCGGCCCCCAGTTCGGCGCCCACGGCGCCACCGCCGCCGACATCTCCGTGGCGTTCGTCGCGCAGGCCGCCGTCGACCTCGGCGCCGACCGGATGCCGACCCGCCGCCGGCGCGTCGCCGTGCGCGGCACGCGCGGCATCGGCCCGGCCGACCTGCGGCTCAACTCCCGCGTCGGCGACGTCCAGGTCGACGACCGGACCGGCCTCGTCTCGCTCGACGGCTCCCCGATCCGCTCCGAGGCGGTCGAGTCCGTCTCCCTCAACCGCCTCTACTTCCTCTAGGACCCGCTGATCATGACGTACCGCATGCCCGCCGAGTGGACGCCCCACGAGCGCACCTGGATGGCCTGGCCCAGCCCCAACCCCACCTTCACCGACGACGAGGAGCTGGCCGCCGCCCGCGCCGCCTGGGCCTCGGTGGCCCGCGCCGTCCGCCGCTTCGAGCCGGTCACCGTGGTCGTCGCCCCCGGCGACGCCGAGGGCGCCCGCGCGCTCCTCGGCGAGGACGTCGACCTGGTCGAGCGCGACCTCGACGACGCCTGGATGCGGGACATCGGCCCGACCTTCGTCACGGACGGCACCGGACTGGCCGCCGTGGACTGGGTGTTCAACGGCTGGGGCGCCCAGGACTGGGCCCGCTGGGAGCACGACTCCAAGATCGCCCGCCACGTCGCGGACGCCGCCGGCGTCCCCGTCGTGAGCAGCCCCCTGGTCAACGAGGGCGGCGCGATCCACGTCGACGGCGAGGGCACGGTCCTCCTCACCGACACCGTCCAGCTCGGCTCCGGCCGCAACCCCGAGTGGACCCGCGAGCAGGTCGAGACCGAGATCCACGCCAAGCTGGGCACCACGAAGGCGGTCTGGCTCCCGCACGGCCTCACCGCCGACTACGGCATGTACGGCACCCAGGGCCACGTCGACATCGTCGCCGCCTTCGCCCGCCCCGGCACCGTCCTCGTCCACAGCCAGCAGGACCCGGCCCACCCCGACTACGAGCGCTCCCGGATGCACGCGAACATCCTGCGCGCCGCCACCGACGCCCGGGGCCGCCCCCTGGAGGTCATCGAGGTCCCGGCCCCCACCGTCCTCAAGGACGAGGAGGGCGACTGGGTCGACTACTCCTACATCAACCACTACCTCTGCAACGGCGCCGTGGTCCTCTGCGCCTTCGACGACCCCCACGACGAACTCGCCGCCGAGATCTTCCGCCGCCTCTTCCCGGACCGCGAGGTCGTCCTGGTCGACGCCCGCACGATCTTCGCGGCCGGGGGCGGCATCCACTGCATCACCCAGCAGCAGCCGAAGGTCTGACGGCCGGACCCCCCGGGCCGGTCATCGGGTAGAACGTACGAGTGAGTCAGAGCAGCAGCCCGCCGTCCCCCTCCCGCCGCCGCAACCAGGCCGCACCGCCCCGCGAGGAGGTGCTCGCCGCCGCCATGGGCACCATCGCCGAGCGCGGGCTCGACGGCCTCACCATGGCCGGGCTCGGGCGGCAGGTCGGGATGAGCAGCGGGCACCTGCTGTACTACTTCCGCACCAAGGACGAGCTGCTGCTCCAGACCCTGGAGTGGAGCGAGGGACGGCTCGGGGCCCGGCGCGGCGCCCTGCTCTCCCGGCCCGGGTCCGTCCGCGAGCGGCTCGACGGGTACGTGGACGTGTACGTGCCCGAGGGGCCGCGCGACCCGCACTGGACCCTCTGGCTGGAGGTCTGGAACCGCTCGCAGAACGCCGACGGCGACGCCCGCGCCCGCCAGGCCGCCATCGAGGGCGCCTGGCACCGGGACCTGGTCGCGATCCTGGCCGAGGGGGTGTCGCGCGGCGAGTTCCGGCCGGTCGACCCGGACCGGTTCGCCACCCGGATGCGCGCCCTGCTCGACGGCTTCAGCGTGCACGTCGCCGTCGGCATCCCGGGCACGGGAAGGGGCCAAGTCCTGGAACACGTGAGGGAGTTCGTCGAGCAGGAGCTGCTCGCGCGACCGTAACGCACGCAAGTACACAGGATCGTTGTCCCCGGCACCCTTGTCGGCCGGGCCGGGGCTCCGGCACGGTTCCTGCCCATGGGACGAGAGCACTGGAAGAAGATCTGGGTCGGTTCCGCCGGCAACATGGTCGAGTGGTTCGACTGGTTCGTGTACGCGAGCTTCGCCACCTACTTCGCGGGGGCGTTCTTCCCCGAGGGCAACGACACCGCCAAACTCATGAACACCGCCGGCATCTTCGCCGTCGGCTTCTTCATGCGCCCGGTCGGCGGCTGGCTCCTCGGCCGCGTCGGCGACCGCAAGGGCCGCAAGGCGGCCCTCACCCTCACCGTCACCCTGATGTCGGCCTCCGCCGTCCTCATCGCGGTCGCCCCCACCTACGCCGTCGCCGGATACGGCGGCGCCGCCGTCCTCCTGGTCGCCCGCCTCCTCCAGGGCCTCTCCGTCGGCGGCGAGTACGCGGCCAGCGCCACCTACCTCACCGAGGCCTCCGCCCCCGAACACCGCGGCTTCGCCTCCAGCTTCCAGTACGTGTCGATGACCGCCGGCCAGGTCCTCGGCCTCGGCCTGCTGCTCCTGCTCCAGCAGACCCTGTCCGACGCGGCCCTGCACTCCTGGGGCTGGCGGATCCCCTTCGCCGTCGGCGCCCTCGGCGCGGCCGTCGTCTTCTACCTGCGCCGCACCATGCTGGAGACCGAGGTGTACGAGGAGTCCGCCGGCGACGGCGTCGAGCACGGACAGCAGGGCACCCTCAGGGCCCTCTGGGCGCACCGCCGCGAGGCCTTCCTCGTCGTGGCGCTCACCATGGGCGGGACCGTGGCGTACTACACGTACACCACCTACCTCACCAAGTACCTCTCCAACTCCGCCGGGCTCCCCAAGCAGACCGCCACCCTGGTCTCCTTCTGCGCCCTGATCGTCTTCGCCTGCCTCCAGCCGCTCGCCGGCCGGCTCTCCGACCGGATCGGGCGCCGCCCCCTCCTCATCACCTTCGCGGTCGGCTCCACCCTGCTCACCGTGCCGGTCATGGCGATGCTCAAGCACGCGGGCTCCTTCTGGCCGGCCCTCGGCCTCTCCCTCCTCGCGCTCCTCGTCGTCACCGGCTACACCTCGATCAACGCCTGCGTGAAGGCCGAACTCTTCCCCACCGGCGTCCGCGCCCTCGGCGTCGCCCTCCCGTACGCCGTCGCCAACGCCCTCTTCGGCGGCACCGCCGAGTACGTGGCCCTCTGGTTCAAGGACGCGGGGATCGAGTCGGGCTTCTCCTGGTACGTGGCCGGCTGCGCGGCCGTCTCCCTGGTCGTCTACCTGACGATGCGCGAGACCCGCGACATCGACCTCGGCCGGGTCGGCGGGGGTGCCGGTTCCGGCTCCGGTGCCGGGGCCGGGCGGGAACGGGACGGCCTGCCCGTATCGTGAGACCCCGCCCCATCGGGCGGCCACCTGTGCCAGACTTCCGGCGTGCCCGCCACCACGATGATTATCGGCAGCGGCGCGCCGGTCCGCAGTGGCCGCTGAGGCGTGGAACGACCCCCACGCAGGCGGACACCGTGCCCCAGACCCGCGCGCAGACCTCTCGCACCCGCGAGGGGTTTTTTCGTTTTCCGGCCCCACCCACGCCGGAGACGGACGCCGCGCGAGAATGGGGGCAAGTGGAGCCAGACATTCCGGAGCCACATCCGACAGGAGCCATGACAGTCATGACCACGGAGAACGTCGGGGCCGCACCCCTCGACGACAGTTTCCACGTCTTCGACACGACGCTGCGCGACGGGGCGCAGCGCGAGGGCATCAACCTCACCGTCGCGGACAAGCTGACCATCGCCCGGCACCTCGACGACTTCGGCGTCGGCTTCATCGAGGGCGGCTGGCCCGGCGCCAACCCGCGCGACACGGAGTTCTTCGCCCGGGCCCGCCAGGAGATCGCGTTCAAGAACGCGCGGCTCGTCGCCTTCGGCGCCACCCGCAGGGCCGGCGGCACCGCCGCCGAGGACCCGCAGGTCAAGGCCCTCCTCGACTCCGGCGCCCCGGTCGTCACCCTGGTCGCCAAGTCGCACGACCGGCACGTCGAGCTGGCCCTGCGCACCACCCTCGAAGAGAACCTGGAGATGGTCCGCGACACCGTCTCCCACCTGCGCGAGCAGGGCCGCCGCGTCTTCGTCGACTGCGAGCACTTCTTCGACGGCTACAAGGCGAATCCCGACTACGCCAAGGCCGTCGTCCGCGCCGCCCACGAGGCCGGCGCCGACGTCGTCGTCCTCTGCGACACCAACGGCGGCATGCTCCCCGCCCAGATCCAGGCCGTCGTCGCCACCGTCCTCGCCGACACCGGCGCCCGCCTCGGCATCCACGCCCAGGACGACACCGGCTGCGCCGTCGCCAACACCCTCGCCGCCGTCGACGCGGGTGCCACCCACGTCCAGTGCACCGCCAACGGCTACGGCGAGCGGGTCGGCAACGCCAACCTCTTCCCCGTCGTCGCGGCCCTGGAACTCAAGTACGGCAAGCGGGTGCTGCCCGAGGGCGCCCTCGCCGAGATGACCCGCATCTCGCACGCCATCGCCGAGGTCGTCAACCTCACCCCCTCCACCCACCAGCCGTACGTGGGCGTCTCCGCCTTCGCCCACAAGGCCGGACTGCACGCCTCCGCGATCAAGGTCGACCCCGACCTCTACCAGCACATCGACCCCGAGCTGGTCGGCAACACCATGCGGATGCTGGTCTCCGACATGGCCGGCCGCGCCTCCATCGAGCTCAAGGGCAAGGAGCTGGGCGTCGACCTCGGCGGCGACCGGGCGCTCGTCTCCCGGGTCGTCGAGCGGGTCAAGGAGCGCGAACTCCAGGGCTACACGTACGAGGCCGCCGACGCCTCCTTCGAGCTCCTCCTGCGCGAGGAGGCCGACGGCCGGGCCCGCCGCTACTTCCGTACGGAGTCCTGGCGGGCGATCGTCGAGGACCGCCCCGACGGCACCCACGCCAACGAGGCCACCGTGAAGCTCTGGGCCAAGGGCGAGCGGATCGTCGCCACCGCCGAGGGCAACGGCCCGGTCAACGCCCTCGACCGGGCGATCCGGGTCGGCCTGGAGCGGATCTACCCGCAGCTCGCCAAGTTCGAGCTGACCGACTACAAGGTCCGCATCCTGGAGGGCCGCCACGGCACCGAGTCCACGACCCGGGTCCTGGTCACCACCAGCGACGGCAACGGCGAGTGGTCCACGGTCGGCGTCGGCGAGAACGTCATCGCCGCCTCCTGGCAGGCCCTGGAGGACGCCTTCACCTACGGCCTGCTGCGGGCGGGGGTCGACCCCGCCGAGTAAGTCGCGTTTGGTCTTTTATGTTCTGTTCGACGCCGTTCGGGTAGCGTCGACATATGAGGACCAGGTCGCTCGCCCGCCCCGCGGCCCTCGGCGGGTTGCTGTTGCTGCTGCTCCTGGTCCTGGTGCCCGCCGCGGGCGCCAGGACCACGGGCCCGTCCGACGCGGCCGCCGCCCTGCGCCAGGGGCCGGTCTACGTCGATCCCGGTGCCGCCGGCCAGCTGTCGAAGGCCGACGCGGACGCCCTCGCGCGGAAGATCGAGGACGCGGACAAGCCGCTCTTCGTGGCCGTGCTGCCGGCGAACGCGCAGTTCCCGCCGCAGGGGCTCATCGACAACCTGCGGGCGCAGACCGGCGCCACCGGCCTGTACGCCGTACGGCTCGGCGACCGGTTCGACGCCGGG
The DNA here is from genome assembly GCF_042900925.1 of Streptomyces sp. NPDC012825. Taxonomy (NCBI): domain Bacteria; kingdom Bacillati; phylum Actinomycetota; class Actinomycetes; order Kitasatosporales; family Streptomycetaceae; genus Streptomyces; species Streptomyces sp. NPDC012825. The sequence continues at coordinate 1,149,586 of NZ_JBIBBZ010000001.1, forward strand.
GTCGACCCCCGCGTGATGTCCCCGGCGGCCGTCCGGAACCTCGCCGCCTCCGTCCGTACGCCGGACGTGGACGCGGCCACCGAGCTGAACGCCTTCGTGGACCAGGCCCTGCCCGCCATGCGCGGCTCCGCGCCCTCCTCCTGGGGCTCCGCCGACGCCGACTCCGGAGTGCCGGTCGCCGGACTCGCCGTCCTCGGCGGCGTCGTCGTCGCGGGCGGCGCGGGCGCCTACGCGGTCGTCCGCCGCAACCGGCTCCGCAAGGAGGCCGAGGAGCGGGCCGCCCTGGAGAAGCTCCGGGTCGTCGTCGACGAGGACATCACCGCCTTCGGCGAGGAGCTCGACCGCCTCGACTTCCACCCCGCCGAGGCCGGCGCCGACGACGCCATGCGCGGCGACTACGAGCGCGCCCTCGACGCGTACGACCGGGCCAAGTCCCTCATGTGCTCCGCCGCCCGCCCGCACGACGTGCGCGGGGTGACGGAAGCCCTGGAGGACGGCCGCTTCTCCCTCGCCGTCCTGGCCGCCCGCCGCGAGCACCGCCCGCTGCCCGAGCGGCGCCCCCCCCTGCTTCTTCGACCCGCGCCACGGCCCCTCCACCGAGGACCGCGTCTGGACCCCGGCCGGCGGAAGCGCCCGCGAGGTCCCGGTCTGCGCCGCCGACGCGGCCCGTCTGGACGACGGCCTCGACCCCGCCGCCCGCACGGTCGACACCGAGTACGGCCGCCGCCCCTACTGGGAGGCGGGACCCGCCTACGGCCCCTGGGCCGGCGGCTACTTCGGCGGCGGCCTGCTCCCCGGCCTCCTCATGGGCACCGTCCTCGGCTCCGTGCTCTCCACCCCGGCCTACGCCTCCGAGTACGGCGGCGGCGACTTCCAGGGCGGCGACTTCTCCGCCGGGGACTTCGGGTCCGGCGGCTTCGACGGAGGCGGTTTCGGCGGCGGCGGGGACTTCGGCGGGGGCGGCGGCTTCGACGGCGGAGGCGGCTTCTAGGGCGGGGGCGATGGCCAGCCCCTTCCGGCCCGGGACTCAGACCAGCGGTTTCACCGACATCAGCAGATGGCGGTGGGCCGGGTCCGGACCGTCGGTGAGCAGGGCCCGCTGGCCGGGGCCCAGGAGGTGGAAGCGGACCTCCGGACTGTCCAGGGCGGTCAGGGCGTCCAGGAGGTAGTCCGGGTTGAAGGCGACCGTCAGGGAGTCCGCCCCGGTGAGGGAGGCCGGCAGCCGCTGGGACGCCACGTCGTCCTCGTACCCCGCCCGCAGGTGCAGGCCCTCGGCGGAGAAGGCCAGCTGGACCGGGCTGTCGCCCTCCGCGACGACCGCGACCCGCTTCACGGCCTCGGTCAGCGGGGCCCGCCCGGTGACCGCGAGCGCGTGCTCGCCGAGGGCGAAGAGCTTGTCGTGGCGGGGGAGCCGGCCGTCGAGCAGCCGGGTGGTGGTCCGCATGCCGCCGCTCTCGAAGCCCAGGGAGCCGGAGTCGAGCGCGATCCGGACCGGGCCCGCGCCGGCGAGGGAGCGGGCGATCTCGGTGAGGCGCCGGGCGGGGACGACCACGTCGGCGTCCGCCGCCTCCGCCCCGTCCCCGGGCTTCCACTCCAGGGTGCGGACGGCGTAGCGGTAGCGGTCGGTGGCGGCGAGGGTCATGAACGCCCCGTCCAGGCAGAGCCGCACCCCGGTGAGGACGGGCAGCGAGTCGTCCCGGCCCGCCGCCACCACCACCTGGCCGACCGCCGCCGCGAAGGCGTCCCCGTCGACCAGACCGAGCACCTCGGGGAGCGGCGGCGGGGCCGGGTAGTCGTCGAGCGGCAGCAGGGAGAGGCCGAACCGGGCGTCGCCCGAGGTCACCGAGAGGCGGGCGCCCTCCACGGCGAGCCCGGTGCGGCCCCGGGAGAGCACCTTGCAGATGTCGAGCAGCCGCCGGCCCAGGACCAGCGCCCGGCCCGCCACGACCGTCTCGGCCTCGACCTCGATCCGCGCCGAGGCCTCGTGGTCGAGCCCCGAGACGCGCAGCCCGTCCCCCGTCGCCTCCAGGAGCAGGCCGCCGAGGACGGGCATCGGGGAACGGGCCGGCAGGACGCGCGCGGCCCGGGCCACGGCGTCGGTCAGCACGGCGCTGTCGATACGGAATTCCATGCCGCCGACGCTAACGACCCCCACTGACAACGGCCCCTACCTGCGGGTTCGGGCCCGGCCCCCGTTTCCCCGACTCCGTTGTCAGTGGCGGCCGTCAACGTCGTCGGCGACGACCGGTACGACCCACGAGGACCGCCGCGGCGGCGGCGCGCAGGGTGAGGAGACGCGATGAACGAGGTCCACGTCCACGGCACGGTGGAGCCCGGTTTCGAGTCCGTGCGGGAGGTGTTCGCGGAGATCGTCGCGAACGAGGCGCGGGACGGCGGCGCGCAGCTCGCCGTCCACCACCGGGGCCGTCTCGTCGTCGACCTCTGGGGCGGTGACGGCGTCGACGGGGACTCCCTGCTCGCCCTCTACTCCTGCTCCAAGGGCGCCATGGCCCTGGTCACCGCCCTCCTCGTCCAGGACGGGGTCCTGGACCTCGACCGCACGGTCGCCTCCTGGTGGCCCGAGTTCGCCGCCGGGGGCAAGGGGGAGACCACCCTGCGCCAGCTCCTCTCGCACCGCGCCGGCGTGATCGGCGCGGACGAGGACCTCTCCCTGGAGGAGCTGGCCGACGACCGCAGGACCGCCGCCCGGCTCGCCGGCCAACGCCCCTTCTGGGAGCCGGGCACCGGCCACGGCTACCACGGCCTCGTCATCGGCGCCCTGGTCGGCGAGGTGGTCCTGCGGGCCACCGGCCGGACGGTCCAGGAGCTGTTCGAGGAGCGGGTCCGCGCCCCGTACGCCCTCGACTACCACCTGGGCCTGCCCGAGGAGCTCGAACCCCGCTTCCGCCCCGCCCTGCCCCTGGTCCCCACCCCCGAGGAGAGGGCGTTCCTCGCCGCGCACCCGATCGTGCCCGACAGCCTGGCGGCCGTCGCCTTCGGCCTCCGCGCCGATCCGCCGCTGGACATGGTCGAGTACGGCAACAGCCGTGCGGTGCGGGCCCAAGCGCCGCTCTCCGGCGGCGGCGTCGGCTCCGCCCGGGGCCTGTCGCGGATGTACGCGGCGATCGCGGGCGAGCTGGACGGCAGGCCCCCGCTCCTGGCGCCCGGCACCCTCGCCGAGTTCGCCCGGGTCCACTCCGAGGGCACCGATCTCGTCACGGGCTCGCGGAACGCCTTCGGGCTCGGCTTCGTCCCGCTCGCCACCCGCTATCCGTCGCTGGGCGCGGGCGCCGTCGGCCACAGCGGCGCCCCCGGCTCCCAGGCCTTCGCGGACCCGGCCGCCGGTCTCGCCTACGGCTACGCCCGCCGCCGCTTCGCCTTCATGGCGGGCCCGGGGGCGCCGGAGAACGACCGCCTGGTCCCGGCGGTGGTGGAGGCGGCGGCGAAGGCGGCCTGAAGGGACCCCGGGCCGCAGGAGCGCCGGGGCCCGGAGACGCCGAGCGCCCGCCGTCCGCCGTACTGCTGCGGAGGGCGGGCGCGCTCGTGCGGCCTCGCGGCCGGGGGATCAGACGGCGTTCTTGATCGCGGAGATGTCGAAGGTCAGCCGGACCTTGTCGCTGACCATGACGCCACCGGTCTCCAGGGCCGCGTTCCAGGTCAGGCCCCACTCGGAGCGCAGGATCTCGGCGGAGCCCTCGAAGCCGACGCGCTCGTTGCCGTAGACGTCGGTCGCGCTGCCGTTGAGCTCCAGGTCGATGGAGAGCGGCCGGGTGACGTCCTTGATGGTCAGGTCGCCGGTGATCCGGTACTTGTCGCCGCCCAGCTGCTCGGCCCGCGTGGAGCGGAAGGACATCAGCGGGAACCGCTCGGCGTCGAAGAAGTCGCCGCCGCGCAGGTGGTTGTCGCGGTCGGCGATGCCGGTGTCGACGGAGGCGATCCGCACGTCGATCGAGGCGGTGGAGGCGCCCGGGTCCGTCCCGTCCAGCCTCAGCGTGCCCTCGTGCTCGGCGAAGGTGCCGCGGACGTTGGTGACCATGGCGTGGCGGACGGTGAAGCCGATGCTGCTGTGGGCGGGGTCGATGGTGTAGTCGCCGGTCAGGGCGGCCAGGGCCGGGTCCACCGGGAGGGTGGCGACGGTGGTGGCGGACTCGGTGTTCTTGCGGCCGAAGAGACCCATGGCTGCTCCTTGCTCGGGATTGGTTGAAGCTTCAACGAGAATGACTCTAGCTTCATTCCGTTCAACATTCAACTTCTCTGGAGGATGTTCACCCGAAAGCCCCCGGGAAACCGCCGAGGCCCCCTTTCGGACGCGCGTAGAACTGCGGCACCATCTCCCTGCGCTCTCCGGCGCACGGCGTCACCGACGTCGCGCGCCCTCCGCACCACCTGCACCGCCGTCCCCGTTCTCCCACGGTCACCAGCAGGAGGAACCCCGATGAAGCTCCGCTCCGTCCTGACCGCCCTCGCCCTCGTCCTCGGCGCGTTCTTCGCGCCCGGCGTCGGCGTCCTCGCCTCCGCCGGCGAGGCCCATGCGGTCACCAAGATCAGCCACGCCACCGCGACCTCGATGTTCCGGTCCTCCGGGATCACCTGGTCCTCGTCCGGAGGCTGTTCCGACCGCAACAACCCCACCTGCACGTCCTTCGAGCAGCTCAACCTCGCCACCGCCCAGGGCGCCCAGACCCTCAAGAGCGCCAGCGGCTGCGCCCTCAACATCACGGGCGGCACCGAGACCGGGCACGCGAGCGGCACGTACTCCCACTGGAACGGCTACAAGCTCGACTTCGCCAAGTACACCTGTCTCGGGAGCTACATCAAGAACACCTTCACCTACATCGGCGTGCGCGGTGACGGAGCCCCGCAGTGGAAGTCCGGCGCGGGCAACGTCTACGCCGACGAGGGCAACCACTGGGACGTAACCTTCTACAACTGCGGCGGCTGCTGACCCCGCGCGGAGACCGGCCGGCCCCCTTCGGAGTCCACTTGGACTAACCGAAGGGGGTTGTTGGACTGGAGGGGCCCGCGCGGCGCGATCTCGTTGACGGTCCCCCCGGGCCCGGGGCCAACTGGTGCGCATGCCCCTCCCTCACTCGCCACGAGGCCGCAGGATCCGTGCGGCCTGCGCGCTCGCCGTCGCCTCCTCCGCCGTGTTCGCCCTGGCGGGACCCGCCCTGGCCGACCCCCGGAGCCCACTCGCCGCGACCGCCCCGGCCGCCTCCGCGGACGCCGTCATCGCCTCCCGGCAGCTCTCCGTCGCCGTCGCCGAGGACTTCCCCCGCGTCCTCTCGTACACCGACCGCGCGAGCGGCGCCCGCCTCCTCGGCAGTACGGCCCCGGTCACCGAGGTGGTCCTCAACGGCACCGCCCGTACCGTCCGGACGAAGGCCGCCCCCGTCCTGAAGGCCGCCTCCGCCGCGTACACCCTCGTCTTCCCCGACCTGCCCGGCGTCGAGATCGACGCGCGGCTGACCGTCGAGGGCCGGACCGCCACCTTCCGGATCACCGCCGTCCGCGACACCGGGGCCTTCCGGGTCGGGACGATCGACATACCCGGCCACGACCTGGTCTCGGTGGGCTCCTCGGACGCCGGCGGCGCCACGACCGCCTTCACCCGCCTCGACCCGGACTCCACCCGCACCGCCGACGTCTTCGCGCGGGTCACCGACGCCACCCCGGCCGAGGCGAGTCCCGTCGGCGCCTCGTACGCGATCGTCGGCACCGGCCGCCTCGCCGCCGCCGTCGAGTCCAACTCCAGCTACGACAAGCCCTCCGGCGCCTCCGCCCGCGACGGCGCCCGCTTCTGGCACCAAGCGCGCAAGAACGGCACCGAGACCCGCGTCGGCGTCTGGTCCGGCCAGTGGACCCACCGCGGCGAGGGCGCCCCGCAGCCCGAGAGCGGCGACGACCTGCCCTGGGCCAAGGTCGTCGTCACCCCCGACGCCAACGCCGACGGCACCGTCGACTGGCAGGACGGCGCCATCGCCTTCCGCACGATCGGGATCAAGGCCCCCGGCAGCGAGCGGACCCCCGGCCGGGTCGTCGCCCACATCCCGTTCAACTTCGCCTCCCAGGCCACCCACCCCTTCCTGCGCACCCTCGACGACGTCAAGCGGATCTCGCTCGCCACCGACGGACTCGGCCAGTTCGCCCTGCTCAAGGGGTACGGCTCCGAGGGCCACGACTCCGCCCACCCCGACTACGGCGGCAACTACAACGAGCGCGCCGGCGGTCTCGCCGACCTCAACACCCTCCTGAAGGAGGGCAAGAGGTGGAACGCCGGCTTCGGCGTCCACGTGAACGCCACCGAGGCGTACCCCGAGGCGAAGAACTTCAGCGAGACCCTGGTCGACCGGACCAGGCCCGGCTGGAACTGGCTCAACCAGAGCTACTACATCGACCAGCGCCGCGACATCAACAGCGGCGACCTCGCCCGCCGCTTCCAGCAGCTCCGCGACGAGACCGACCCCAACCTCTCCACGCTCTACATCGACGTCTACTACACGCACGGCTGGATCGCCGACAAGACGATGCAGGAGGTGCGGGCGCAGGGCTGGAACGTCGCCACCGAGTGGGCGGACAAGTTCGAGCGATCCTCCCTCTGGTCCCACTGGGCCAACGACCTCGACTACGGCGGCGCCACCGACAAGGGCCTCAACTCGCAGATCGTCCGCTTCATCCGCAACGGCGAGAAGGACGTCTGGAACGACCACCCGGTCCTCGGCCAGACCGCCCTGGTCGACTTCGAGGGCTGGACCGGCGAGACCGACTGGAACGCCTTCACCGCCAACGTCTGGCAGCGCAACCTGCCCGCCAAGTACCTCCAGCACCAGCGGATCACCCGCTGGAACGGCGACGACCTCACCTTCACCGGCGGCGTCCGCGGCACCGTCGAGGACGGCCGCCGCACCTTCTACGAGAACGGCCGCAAGGTCCTCGACGGCGAGGCCTACCTGCTCCCCTGGGACGGCGGAAAGAAGCTCTACCACTACAACAAGCCGGGCGGCACGACCAGTTGGCAGGTCCCGCCCGGCGTCCGCTCGTACACCGTGTACCGGCTCACCGACAACGGGCGCGTGAAGACCGCCACCGTGCGGCCCGTCGCCGGAAGGGTCACCCTGGAGGCCGCCGCCGGACAGGCCTACGTTCTTCATCCCGACGAGGCCCCCGCCCAGGCCGACCCGCGGTGGGGCCGCGGCACCCCGGTGAAGGACCCCGGCTTCAACGACGCGAAGCTCACCGCCTGGACGAAGACCGGCACCGTCGCCCGCGACACCGACGAGCGGGGCCGCAACAGCGCGAAGCTCACCGGCACCGCCACCGCCGCGCTCCGGCAGCGGATCACCGGCCTCACCCCCGGCGAGCGGTACACCGCCTCCGCCCTGATCGAGGTCGAACCCGGGAAGACCCGCCCCACCACCCTCTCCGTCGGCGGCGCGTCCGTCACCGTCGAGCGCTCCCCGCTCCAGGACCGGGTCGCCGCCTCCGACTGGAACGGCACCCGCTTCCAGCGCGCCAAGGTCACCTTCACCGCACCCGCCCCCGACACCGTCCTCACGGTCCGGGCGGCCGGCGGCAGCGCGGCGGCCGTCCGCGTGGACGACGTCCGGATCGTCGCCGACGCCCCCGCCACCAGGGCGGGGACCACGGTGTACGAGGACTTCGAGGCCGTCGACCAGGGCTGGGGCCCCTTCCTCAAGGGCGACTCCGGCGGTACGACCGACCCGCGCACCCACATCGCCCAGCTCCACGCCCCCTACACGCAGGCCGGCTGGAACGGGAAGCTCGTCGACGACGTCCTCGGCGGCGCCGAGTCCCTCAAGTCGCACGACGAGAACAGCGGCCTGGTCTACCGGACCGCGCCCTGGACCGTCCCGATGGAGGACGGACGCCGGTACCGCGTGGAGTACGCCTACCAGTCCAGCCACGCGGGCGCGTACGAGTGGGTCACCGGCTACGACCGCACGAGCGGCACCGGGGCGGCCGTCGAGACCCGGCGCACCCCCCTCGGGCAGCAGCGGACCACCGGGCACTTCACCGAGACCGTCACGGCGGGCTGCGGCGACACCTGGACCGGCCTGCGCAAGCGCGCCGACGCCCCCGACGGCGCCGACTTCGTCCTCGACGGCTTCACCGTGACCGACCTCGGCCCGGCTCCCGAGCGCGCCGCCTGCGGCACCCTCGCCGTGGCCGCGCCCGAGACCCTGGAGCCCGGCCGCCCGAACCGGGTCACCGTCACCTTCGGCAACGACGAGAGCGACGGGGCCACCGGCGCCCGGGCCGTCCTCGACCTGCCGGACGGCTGGACCGCCGAACCCGCCGCGCCCGTCGACCTCGGCACGGTCGCGGCGGGCGGGAGGGCCACCGCCACCTGGCAGGTGACCCCGCCGGTGGACGCCGCCTACCGGTCGTACCCGCTGACCGCCTCCCTCACGTACACCGTCGGCGGGGACGGGCGGAGGCTGACCGCCGCCGCCACCGTCCGCACCCTGCCCCCGCCGCCCACCGCCGACACCTGGGCGAGCGACCACGACTGGACCTCGGCCACCAGCGGCTGGGGACCCGTCGAGCGCGACCTCTCCAACGGCGGGACCGCCGCCGGGGACGGCTCCCCGCTGAGGATCGGGGGAGTGGCGTACGCCAAGGGCCTGGGCACCCACGCCCCCGCCACCGTCCGCTACCACCTCGGCGGCCGGTGCGCCTCCTTCACCGCCGAGGTCGGCGTGGACGACGCCCAGACGAGCCGGGGCAGCGTCCGGTTCACCGTCCTCGCCGACGGCGCGGAGAAGGCGACGTCCCCGGTCCTCGAGGCCGCGGACCCCGCCTGGTCCCTCACCGCCGACGTCACCGGCGCGGCCTACGTCGACCTGGTGGCCGACGACGGCGGCGACGGCAACGGCAACGACCACGCGGACTGGGGGAGTGCCCGCTTCCACTGCGGCGGCTGAACCCGTACGGAGCCCTCCCGACGGAGGGGGACTTGTAGGGAAGCGAAGAACGCGGGCGGCACCCGGGCACGGCGGGTGCCGCCCGCCGACGCGTCCCCTGCACCGAGGTCCATGTCGAATCCCTACAAACACAGGGGGTGTCCGGCTGTTGACTCGGGACGTACGGGACACGGTTCTGTTCGGCCCCGCCAGGAATCGACACGCGAGACTGTACGGAGTCGACGCAAGGTTTTCTTGTCCGACTTCGTAGGGTCGGTACATGACCGTTGTGGACCAGATCCCGAGCGAGCCCGCCGACGCCCGTGGCCGCGTGGCCGAGCTGCACGTCCTGCGCGAGCAGGCCCTGGCGGGCCCGAGCGAGAAGGCGACCCAGGCACAGCACGCGAAGGGCAAGCTGACCGCGCGCGAGC